>CAZUEC010000332.1:0-2971 GCA_964618865.1 uncultured Roseibacillus sp.
GTATTAAGGGTGAAGATAGAAGGGTTTTGCAGAAGTGGTTTACCAGTTGTGCAAAAGGAAAGCCTGATCGGGGGATGGAACCGGAGGTTTTTTCGGCGTTGTCGAGAGTTCTTGCTGAATTCGGTTAAGTTGTTCTTTATCATTGCAAGCTGGGGAGAAAGGTTTTTTCTTAGAGCTCGATGATGAATATGCAGACATGTAGAAACGGGAGGAGAGCAAAAGTGCTGTCTTTTTTGTTGATGGGCAGTGCTTTGAGCGGAGCGGATTCTCTTGTGTATGAGGGAGAAGAGGGGATTGGGAAAGGTAAGCACATCGTTTTTTTAGCCAATGATCATGAATATCGTTCTGAGCAAAGTTGTCCTTTGATGGCCAAGCTTTTGGCGAAGCATCATGGTTTTCGATGTACGGTTCTTTTTGGATTAAATGAGAAGGGGGAGATCGAGCCAGGGGCGGGTTCGGTGCCGGGGTTAGAGGCTTTGAAAGATGCTGACCTGCTTTTTTTCTTTGCTCGTTTTATGAATCTGCCTGACGAGCAAGTTGATTTATTAGCGGATTACTTTGAGCGAGGTGGGCCAGCGGTTGCGTTGCGAACGTCTACCCATTGTTTCAATGGGCAAGAGGGGAAGTGGAGTAAGTTTAACTTTAATTATGAGGGAGAGGACTACGCTGGAGGGTTAGGGAAGCAGGTCTTTGGGAATACGTGGAAAAAAAATACGGGACAAGGTCATTACGGAGGTAATCATAGGCAAGGAAGTCGTATTAGTCCGGTTGAGGAGGCTGTTGGGCAGGTTATCCTGTCTGGAGTCGAAGAGATTCATGCTTATTCGGGGGCTTACAGTTCTCCTGTTCCTTCTGATGCGGTTTCTCTTTTAGAGGTGCAGGTGTTGGAAACTTTTGAACCAAGTGATGAGATTGCTTCGAATAAACCTCCTGTGACTGCAGGTTGGATGCGAGAGGTTTATACTGCTCCTTCTGGGGCTCAAAAAAATTCTCGGACAGTGTATACGTCTTTTGGTGCTTCGGAAGATTTGCTTGATGAAGATGCTCGTCGTTTTTTGTTGAATTCCAGTCTCTGGGCGATGGGGTTAGAAGAGCAGATTAGTCCAAGTTTGAATGTGGAAATTGTGGGGACTTATCATTGCAGTCCTTATACCACGGGGGCGCTTTTTTTCTCTGGGGTTAAACCTGCGGACTTAGTGGGTTGGGAGAGTGCGATTATGCCAGAGAATGCAAAATTAGCAGGGGTAGATAGCGAGGGGGGGAAGAATCAAAAACGAATCGAAAGAGTTTTCAAGAATCGGCCTCAGTTAGCGAAAAAGTTGTTACCGATAAAATCTGATTCGATTGAGGAATGACGCGTCGTATTTGATGATCCAATCCTTTTTTGAAAGGTCAGAAAGGTCGTTTGACCAGCAGAGATGAAGTGAGGTTTGGCGGAGGAAGAGGGATTCGAACCCTCGGAGAGTTTAACCCCTCGCACGATTTCGAATCGTGTGCCTTAAACCAGACTCAGCCATCCCTCCTCGCGGGCGCGGACGATAGCGTGAAGGTTGCAAAATTGACAAGCTTGCTTTTGGGTAGAAAGACAGCTTTTTTGGGGAATAGAAACTTGGGCTTGAGAGTCTTGTAGGCGGCTATTAATAACGTTCCATATTTACGAAGTTACAGTTTGAGGAAATAAAAGACACAACTGTCATGAAAGAGTCCTTCGTTGAAGGGATGAGGACTGGGGTTCAAAGTCGTTCGATGATGTCTTTGAGGCTTGTGTTTTTTGGTGCTTGTTTGTTGCTAGCAAGTTGTAGCACAACGCCTAGGAAGGCGGCGTTGACGACTTCATTGGAAGCATCGGGTTCTTCAGTGCAGTTGTTGTCGGAGTTTCTTGATGTGCCTGCTGTTTTTTCACGAATGGTGGGAGATTTGAAGATTCAGTTTATTTCTTCTTCGGTTTATCGGAAGCCTGAGGTTGAGATTGAGGAAAATTTGATTGGTCGTTGGCGAAGGATTGCGGTTTTTTCTCCGCCAGAATTGCCTCGCCGAGTGCAGAGGGAGGTTTTGGCTACCGAGTTGATGACTTCATTTTATGAGAAGTTTTTGTCTCGTAAGATGAGAGAAGGCTTTGAGTTGGGGCGATTGAGTCCGGAAGAGGTGATTGCGACTGGGGTGAGGCGTTTGTTGGGACAGCCTGTGGCGAGTCCGGTGGCAAATGCTTGGTGGAATGTGCGGATGGAGTCTGTGAGTGAATCATCGGCGGAGGCGTTTCAGTCTGATTATGTTCTCTTTGTTACCAACAATATTGGGCCTTTTGATGTTTTGAAGATTGGCCACGTGAGCGCAGGAGTGCGTCGTTTGGGAGGAGATCCGAAAGAGGATTTCACGTTAGATTTTCGAGCTCCTACGGCGAAAGATTATGAGTCGAGTTTTTGGAGTTTGGTCTTTGGAGATCCGGCTCTTATCAATGGAATCCGAGCCTATAATTTTTGGGATTGGGTGCATGTGCAGAAGAATAACCGGAAGGTGGATATCTGGGCTCAAGTTTATCGTTTGACTGATGCTCAGGCGATTTTACTAAGAGATTATCAAAGTTGGCCTGAGGAATATACTTCGGGTGAATTTACGCTGTTGGGAAATAATTGTGCGGCTTTGTCGAGGGAGTTTTTTGATGCTATTTTGCCGTTCGATCAGCCTTTGGAGCGAAGTTTCTCGCCGGTGGCTTTGCCACGTGATGTGGTGAAGGAGGTGGAGCAGCGTTTTCCGCTTCTGGCGAAAGTGAATTTTGAAGCGCAAGAGATATCGGAGGATGAAGAGAAGACTCCTGTGTTTGTGATTGAAAGTTTACAAGATCGGAAGTCGTTCCCTTCTTTTCAAAAGTATGGGGAGTTTGAAGGGCGATATCTGCGATAAGCCGTTGGGGGTAGTCGTTAGACCATTTTTCAAAAGTCTATTCGTCTATCGAGTTTTTTTAAGGTTTGAA
>CAZUEC010000333.1:0-2942 GCA_964618865.1 uncultured Roseibacillus sp.
CTTTCAAACCTTAAAAAAACTCGATAGACGAATAGACTTTTGAAAAATGGTCTATTTCGGAATCGTGATCTCATCCACTTGTGCAGGTGTGAACCCTTGAGCAGCCATCCAACCCGCCGCTTGTTCTGCATCTAGATTATGCCACTGACGAGCTAGATTTTTAACCGTCTCCCATTGCTCGGTAGGATTTGAAATCGTAGTCGCCCAAGCGAGCGAACTCTGAGGATCAGCGGCAAAAGTAGAATTTGCAAAAGACTGTGTAGCACGATCACGAGGGAGACCTTCGCTGAGACTTCCTATCCAGATCGCAGCAGCTTCAGGATCATCCTGAGTCCAAGCCGAGGAAATGGAAGAAAAGGCTCCTGCTTGATACTCTGGGTTGATAATCGTAGCCGCCCATTCTAAAGCGGCCGCAGTGTCTTTATTCGCCCAAGTCCGCCCGAGATCCTTGAACTGATCGTGATGTGGGTTGGGGATTTGACCGCTCACCAGAGCATCAGCCGCTTTCTCAGGATAGTCATCGGCCCAAGTCGAAAGCGCAGAGGTATAAGCGTTACGAGTAACAGAGTTATCGGGAAGAGTAGAGAGATGATCCAAGACCCCTTGTGGATCTCGCGCAGCCCAATTCCTGATCCCTCTAGAAATCGAATTCTCAACAGCCTTAGAAGGGTCTAGCGTAAGTGAAAAACGTGCCGAAGCTTCACCATCTTCGTTCGACCAACCTTGCAGAAGAACCTTGAGGGAAGACTCGCGTAATAGAGGATCTTCAATCAAAGTCACATAATCTGCGGCTTCATCAGGCGAACGATCAGTCCAAGAACGAATAATTCCCTGTAACGCACTTGTCCGTTCTTTGCCTTGAGGGAGTGCCTCGGCCACATCAATTGATTTACTAGGTTCATAGTAAGCTAGCTCACTAAGAACACTAGTTAATAACTCAGATCGTTCGCTTTGATCCGCATGCTGTTGCACAAAGGCGAGTGCTTTCTCGGGATCTGATACGGCCCAAGAATGAATAATTCCTACCCGAAGCTCTTGCTTAAAACTCGGAGTCTCAAAAGAGTCAAGAATCGATAGCGCACGATCGACATCAAGTTGCGCTAACTGCGACCCAATCTGACTTGCACTCCAGTCCTTAAAATTATTCTCCCCAATATCTTTCGCCAAATTCGCAGCGAGTTCCGGAGAACTCCAAGCAATTTGCCAAAAATTTTCCGAAGCGATTTTTTGTTTTTCAGAAGCACTGGTAAGAGTTTTTAACCAGGTGACAGCAGAACCCGGGTCAGAAGTAACCCAACTGCCAAAGACTGCTTGCAGGGCAGAAGTACGACGTTTCCCTTTGAGTTGCTCCTTAGCCCAAGTGATAGCCTCCTCAGGATCTTTTTCAGCAAGCTTACTCGCCAGTATAACAAGAGCGTTATCCCCAAAACGTTGGAGATCAGTAGATGCCCAATCAGCAGCTTGCTCAGGATCGGAAGCCGCGATGGTATCAAGGAGAGAATCAAAAGCATTTCGCCGACTGGGACCAGTAAGAACCTCAGTCGCCGCAAATGCAGCCTCAGGATCTTTACGATAAAGGTGAGAAAGAATCGCCGAACGAATACTCATCTGATTTGTTCCCTTAATCACATCCGTCGCCGCGAGCGCAGCGACAGGATCAAGCTTGGCCCAATTTGTGAAAAGCCTCCTAGCTTCTAATCCAGAAGTGCTCTCAAAATAAGAAAGTGCAAGCTCTGGATCGTGAAGCGCGATCGCACCCAGAGCTACATTTTGTGCCAAGCGAGAAAGAGGAGCGGAATCAATTCTAAGCGCTCGTTGCCAACTCTCAGTCGGATCATCTTTCGCAAACGTGTTAAAAATAGAGTAAAAAGCTTCTTCTCGATACCAAATCCTGAGCGAGGACGCTGTTTGAATAGCTCCATCAGGATCGAGCTCTGCCCAACGTTGAAAGAGGAGATTCCGAGCAACCGCAGCTTGAGTCCAGTTATCGAAATTACCGGAGAGATTCAGCTCCTTATGGAGAGTTTCTAGATCAGACAAAGTGGCATTCTCCAAAGTTTGTGTCAGAGCCTTCAGAAGCTCACGATCATTCCCCCGATTTGCTAAGAAAATATCGAGTGTCGAAGAATAAGCGCTTGTTTGAACAAGAGAAGGTAATCTTACAGTCGATTTAGTGGCCGTCAGTGACTGCGAATGCGAAGCTTCCCCATTTTGACCTCGCCCCAGAAAAAAACCAAGAACAAGAGCTCCGCCAACAACGGGCAAAATAACAATGAGTCTCATTCTTCATTAATGTCTCAATGCCATTGATTTGTAGAGAAAAAAGAATCTCATCGTAAGATTTTCTCAATGAAAGGTAAGCTCCCCATCACCCCTTATTCACCCCCTTAAAAAACAACACCGAACAATCGTGGAATTTTTTTAGTCAGAACTTTTCCACAAGGTCATTTGGAAAAAGGTCTAGCCAACTCCTCAAGATTAAAAACGTTAAAAACAGAATAAGAAAATGCCCATTCAGAATAGAATTCCGAATGGGCAGAGCTCTCAAAAATCATTGTTTTTTTAGGAACCTCCTTAGCCATCCTAGCCTCAAAAGCACCCTGATTCTAAATCGTCATTCATCTACAAATTCATTTCACCTAAATACGACTCAAGACTCTGTGAGCAACTTGAATCACCTGATAAAACTAGATTCAAAGAATGACTGGTGACCTAAGGAGTCACATCAAAGATCATATAAAACGAATTAGCCCCTGATCCAGTAGGAGGATTTGAATCAGTGAAAGTATGAGTTTCTTCTCCAGTAAAGGTTTCACCAATAGGCGTCAAATCTGTCCCATCAAGAAGAAGAGTCGACATCAACTGATAAGTTCTCCCAACAGTTAGATTCGAAACTTCGATATCAAAGCCTCCATCAGCATTAAACCCACAATCTTCAATGA
>CAZUEC010000334.1:0-2930 GCA_964618865.1 uncultured Roseibacillus sp.
GTTATAACAATACGATTCCCATGTTTGGCCCTCAAAAGAAGATGCGGAAGTTGGTTATGAAAATTGAGACAGATTCTACTCCTGTGGAAGAACCGAAGCCAACGGAGGGGTCGATTATTTTAGATCTTTATCGCTTTTTTGCAAATGAATCAGACCAAGCTCAGATGAAGGCTGACTTTGAGGCAGGAGGTTTTGGCTATGGAGATTTTAAGCAGCGTCTTTTTGAGGCTTATTGGGATTATTTCGCACCGATGCGGGAGCGTCGAGAAGAGTTGGAAGCTGACGAAGATTATATTGCTAAGGTTTTGGCTAACGGAGCAAAAAGGGCACGAGCAGAAGCTGATCAAGTGCTTACTCGAGTTCGTCAAGCGGTGGGTCTTCGTTGAAGAGAAGCCTTAGGATGCTTTGGGCAGAGTGATTTGGAGGATTGTGCTGGCTTCGGTCGCTAGGAGGGGGGGGCAGCCTTTAGGTAAAAGGAGGAAGTCTCCAGGGTTGTGAATTCCTGTGGGAGAGGTGAGTTGACCGTGAACAATGGCTAGAACAGAAAAAGTCTCTGAGTCGGGGTTGCTGATGGTCTCGTCGATTGCAAGGTTGTGTTTGTCAGTTTGAAAGTAGGCGCAGGTGGCTAGGGTGCAGCCGTCGGGGGTGTCCATTACAGGTTCGAAGTCGTCAAAGTCAATAGAGGCAAGAGATTCTTCGATATGGAGTTCGCGTGGTTGACCATCTAAGCCGACGCGGTTCCAGTCGAAAACTCGATAAGTGGTGTCTGAGTTTTGTTGAATTTCGAAGATGAGATTACCACCGCCGATGGCATGTAGGCGGCCGGAGGGAATGAAAATAGACTCTCCTTCTTGGGGGGAAATGCAATGAACATAGTCCGCAACGGTACCGTCATGGATAGATTGTTGGAACTCTGCGCGGGTGACGCCCTTTTTGAATCCAATGTAGAGGGAGGCATGGTTTTCCGCCCCGGCAAGATACCACATTTCGGTTTTAGGTTCACCATTGAGTGAGGGAGCGAGTGTAGCGGGGGGGTGAACTTGAATGGACAGATCGTCTTGGCAGTCGAGGATTTTGATGAGAATTGGAAAGCGTTCGGAATTAGGGAGGTTTTCCCCAAAAATTTCAGCGCGGTGTTGGGTCCAGAGTTGATTGAGGGACTTTCCTTGATGGTTTTGTGAAGTGACGATAGATTGATCATCTTCTCGATCTACCAATTCCCAAGATTCGCCATAAGGTTGCTCGTCGGGGAGGGGGCGAGCGTATCGGGATTGTAAATTTCGACCGCCCCATACGCGGGTTTTATAGAGAGGGCGAAAGGTGATAGGTTTCACGCACATGTCGGTTGAGGGTAATGTTTGAAAGGGAGAGAACAATAGTAGAGTGATCTATCGCTGAGGCTTACCCTTAGAGTTTCGCTTGCTATTGTATCGAGTGTTTAATTTACCTCTAAGGTTTTGAGTGCTTTTTGAGCGAGCTCAGATGCTTCTTATTTAATGTGGGGGTTTCGAGTGGTTTGTTGGAGGTGAGGTGGTGATTTTCTGAGGCGATTAGCGTGGTTGCTTTTTTCTAACATTTTAGCGAACTTTAGCCGTAAGATGTGATTTTTTGGATGTTTCCGACGTGTTTTTTGGTGAGCCTGATTTCTCTTTAATCTTCCATTCTTACTGGACAAAAAACTTAATAGTAGCGCTGGAGGCCACTTCTCCGTTGAGGAGGCAGCGGCATTCTGCTTGCCCTACTCCACGACGGAAAGAGACGACTTTCGCTTCAATAAAGAGAGTGTCTCCAGGGGTGACGGGTTTGCGCCATTTGACTTTGTCGGCTGCCATGAAGTAACCGACTTTTCCTTGGTTTTCGGGAGTGCGAAGAACAAGGACGCTGGCGGTTTGAGCCATAGCTTCGAGCTGAAGAACGCCGGGCATGATGGGGTTGTCGGGGAAGTGACCTTGGAAGAACTGTTCGTTGAAGGTGAGGTTTTTAATGGCAGTGCAAGTGGTGTCGGTAAAATCAATGACGCGATCGATTAGGAGGAAGGGATATCGATGAGGAAGGATTTTGAGGATGTCTGGGAGATGAAGAACGGCCTCGCCTTCTGGAATGGTAACGGCAGGGATCGAGGTTTTCATCTTGGCGTATTCCTTTTTGAGAAGAGCGGCCATTTTGGTGTTGGGTCCATGTCCTGGAGCTACTGCGATGACATGTCCGAATATCCGTTTGCCGCCCAGCATGAGATCGCCAATGAGGTCGAGTGCTTTGTGGCGGGCAAATTCGTTGCCGAAACGTCGAGGTTCTTTGGACATCACATTTTCTCCTCGGATGACGACTGCGTTTTCGAGCGAGCCACCTTTGATGAGTCCTTTTTCTAACAAAGGTGCAACATCTTCGTAGAAGGTAAAGGTTCGGGCGGGAGCGATTTCTGTTTCGTAACTTTCTGGAGTGACTTCGCAGCTGAAGTGCTCGGTATGGAGGTCGTCGCGACCAACGTTGGTTACGGTGAGTCGGAATTTATTGTCTGGGACAATGGTGATGAGTGATCCGTCTCCGAGATCGAGATGAAGAGGTTCGCGGATGTGCCAAGTTTTTCGGGGAATGTTTTGTTGTTCGATTCCTGCCTGCTTGATGAGTTCCACAAATGGGGCGGAGGAACCGTCAGCGATGGGTGGTTCGTTGGCATCCATTTCGATAAGGGCGTTATCCACTCCCATTCCGACCAGAGCTGAAATGACGTGTTCAACGGTGTGAACACGATTCGAGCCTACGGAGAGAGTTGTCGCCCGTTCGACTGTTTCGACTAAGTCGACATTGGCGGGAATGAGCGGTTTGTCTGGTAGATCAACACGGCAAAAGACGAAGCCGTGGTCTTCGGGAGCGGGTTTGATCGTGAGAGTGACTTTTTCTCCAGTATGTAACGATGTGCCCTCTAGGGA
>CAZUEC010000335.1:0-2908 GCA_964618865.1 uncultured Roseibacillus sp.
GTTCCTCTACGCAACAAAGGAGCAAGATCAAAGCGGCGAGAAGACGCATCCTTACCACGCTCCAAAACAACCGGCTTCAAACCTAACTCCAGACAACGCAAAGCCGCAAACATTCCCGCAGGACCACATCCGACAATAATTACAACCGGAGCATCCCCCTTCACTCCTGGAATATCGAAGCTTGGCTCCTCCACCTTCGGTAACTCTTCATCCACTGCCACCTGCAAACGCAATTGAAAGCGCACCGGATTCCTCCGAGCATCAATCGACTCCTTCAGCAACCTCATCTCCTGAATCCGCTTCGGGTGACACTTTAATTTACGAGCAACAGGCCTCCTCCAAGCCTCTTGCTTTCCACGTTTTTCCACTGAGATCGAAATATCAACTGTCGCAATCATAACTACTTTAACTGCTGTTTCTCACCCGCTTCATTCACATTTACAAAAGTCACCCGAGTCGAAAAAAGCACCTCCGACAATCGACTTCGACCTCGCCGCACTTTCACCTCATAAGTAACCGAAGTCTTCCCCTCTTTCACTTTCTCAGACCCAATTTCTAAAATCGTTCCCTCCCGAACCGAATGCTTAAAACTAACCGCCTCCATTCCAATAGTAACAAATTGACAATCCGGATAATCCAAACTGGCCGCAATCCACGAAGCCTCATCCACCCAACTCAAAAGTCGCCCTCCAAAAAGAAAACCAAATTGATTCAAATCCTCAGGTAATACCAAGTGATGAGTCTTCATCCTTCCACCCCTCCTCTCTGATTCCACGCCACCAGTTCAGCATACCGCACCCCCTTGCCTCCAAAAATATCGAGCGCACTTCCCACCGTCACATCGATCCCCCCCCCGCTTCGTTGCTGCACTTTCTCCAAATCTTCCAAAGTTCCCACCCCTCCCGCATAAGTCATCGGCCGACCCTGCCATCCCCCTAACAGTTCAACCAATTCCAAATCCACGCCCTCACATTTACCTTCCACATCAGCAGCATGAATCAGAAACTCGCCACAATACTCGGCTAAATCATCCAACACTCCATGAGTCACCGAAAGCTCCGTGAGAGTTTGCCATCGATTCATCGCCACCTGCCAACCCTTAGCCAGACGACGACAACTCAAATCCACCACCAACCGCTCTACTCCCACTTCCCTCGATAACGACTGCAAGCACTCCCTCCGAAACCTCCCCTCCTCATCAAACAAGAATGAAGTCACAATCACTGCCGAAGCTCCCGCCTCGAGCCACTTTCCGGCATTTTCTAAACGAACCCCTCCTCCCAACTGCATCCCCCCTCGATAAGCTGCTAAAGCTTCCATTGCCGCCTCCTCATTTCCCGGTCCCAATTGAATAACATGCCCCCCCTTCAAAGCATCCTCCGCAAAACAATGCGCAAAGTAGGCCGCACCCTCCTTAGCCACGAAATTTTCCTCTGCCCCCTCATCATTTAAGGTCCCTCCCACAATCTGCTTTACCTTGCCCTCGTGCAAATCAATGCAGGGACGAAATTTTGTTATCGCCATCGCCGTAAGAATAAGCACGAATCTAAAAAACAAAAAGACTTGCTCGCTTAGTCGCCTCCCTCACCTCTGCCATGACAGCTCACCTCCTCCCTCTTTTACGCCTCATTCTCATCGCCACACTCGCCTCTCCCCTTCAAGCCGAAGAGAAAAAACCAAAGATCGAAACCAAACCAAAAGTAGAACCAAACGCCCAGCCCACCTCTCCTACTCCTCCAAAAGGCATGGTCTTCATTCCCGGTGGCACCTACACCCGGGGCGAAGACCGTAATCTCGGCGGCAGATCCCAATATCCCGAAGAGCAACCCGTACACCAAGTCACAGTCTCATCTTTCTTCCTCGACCAAACCGAAGTCACCAACGCCGAATTTGCAAAATTCGTGCAAGAAACCGGCTACGAAACTCAATCCGAAAACGACTTCAAGAGAAAAGATTTTCCACGCGCTCCCGAAGAACAACTCAAAGCCGGAGCTCTAGTTTTTCAAGCTCCCGACCAAGAAGTCGATAAATGGCGACCTGGTGCCGAATGGCAATGGTGGCAGTTCACTCCCGGAGCCAACTGGCGAAACCCCACTGGACCCAACAGCTCCATCGCCGACAAAATGGATCATCCCGTCGTATGCATCACCAAAGAAGATGCCGAAGCCTACTGCAAGTGGGCCGGAAAACGCCTTCCCACCGAAGCGGAATGGGAACGCGCCGCACGCGGCAATATCGACCACGCCCTTTTCGTATGGGGTGAAAAACCAAAACCCGAAGGAAAAGGATGGCCCGCCAATATCTTTCAAGGAGACTTCCCTCAATCGAACAAAGCTCTCGACGGCTACATCGGATCCGCACCAGTCAAAAGCTTTCCCCCCAATGACTTCGGCCTCTACGACATGGCCGGCAACGTTTGGGAAATCTGCTCCGACTTATATCGACCAGACTACTACCAACATTTTGTAAAAAAACCGACCAAAGACCCAACTGGCCCTCCCCTTGAACACGCCATCACCCAACCCGAAACTCAAGTGTTTGCCCAAGGCAAAACCATCCCCGATGTCGTCGAAGTCTTTCACCCTCTCGCCCGACTCTGGGTCACAAAAGGAGGCTCCTTCCTCTGCCACCACACCTACTGCCTACGCTATCGCCCTGGCGCGAGACATTACACCGAATCCCTCTCCCCAGCCATCCACACCGGATTTCGCTGTGCCAAAGACCTAGAGTAATAAGCGAAAAAAATAAGCTTCCACGAGCATCATCCTTCTCTCAAAAAAACAACCCCACAAGTCGTAAACTTCATAACCAATAAACAAGATGACCGTTACCTTTGGTCTCCTTGCCCGCGTCTCATTTAGACCGTTTTCCAAAAGTTCGTTCGTTTATCGCCGAGAGAGAATTTCTT
>CAZUEC010000336.1:0-2907 GCA_964618865.1 uncultured Roseibacillus sp.
GGTTTTGGAGTTTGGATTTTAGAAATGAGACTTTGTCTGCATTTGGAGGGATGGATTCTTGTGCTCTGGCACTGAGATTACGGAGGATGAGTTCGGGGAATTGAGGGCCAACGACCAAGGCGTAGGGGGCGAGAGTGGCGGCAGCAGCTTTGAGCTGCTTGTCGAATTTGGTCTTGGTGAGGGGGTAGTCAACGCGGATGTCGGCTTCGCGGAGTTCTTGAACTAGGGCGAGAGCTTCGGGGCGTTTTTCTTCGTCGTCAATGACGAGGTAGAGGTCGCAGCTAGCGTTGCGGAATCGCCAGGACTCGAATTTACGAATGGCGGAGGCGCACTCTTGGATGAAGAGTCCAATGACGACGTCTCCCATTGCAAAGCCCATGGCAGGAAGGTCGGTTTTGCCATTGGTGAGGGTGGAGACGAGGGTGTCGTAGCGACCACCACCGGCGACGGCACGTAGGGAACGCTTTTTGTCGAAGATCTCGAAGACGACTCCGGTGTAATAAGCGAGACCGCGTACGATGGAGAGATCGACTTCGAGGTAGTGGCTAAGGTTACGTGTTTTGAGGTTGTTTTGAATCTCACGGAGGGCGTCAGATTCGTTGGCGGGGTTGGCGATGAAGTCTTGTAGTTGTTGAGTGGTGAGACCGAGAGGCTCTAGTTTAGCGGTGGTGACTTCTGGTTTTTCGCGTTCGAGTTTGTCGACGATGAGTAAGAGTTCGGCGAGTTGTTCTTCGCTGAGTTTTTCTTGTTGAGCGAATTGAGACCAGGCGTTGCGGTCTGAGAGGCGGACTTGAAAGTCTTCGGTGGTGAAGCCGAGTTCGCGCATGGTGTCGATGGCGAGGGCGATGAGTTCGGCATCGGCTGCAGGTGAGTTGTCACCGAGAATGTCGGTGTTGAATTGGTAGAATTCGCGAGTGCGTCCTTTTTGGGGTTTTTCGTAGCGAAAGCATTGTCCGATTTCGAACCATTTGAGGGGTTTGGGAAAGTCTCGTTGTTTGGTTGCTGCGAGACGGGCGAGAGAGGCGGTGACTTCGGGGCGAAGGGTGACATCGCGGTCTCCTTGGTCTTGAAACCGGAAAAGCTGGGAGGAGAGTTCTCCGCCAGACTTTTTGAGGTAAAGTTCGGTAGCTTCTAATAGGGGGGTCTCATATTCGACAAATCCGTAGCGAGTGGCGACTCGGCGCCAGGTCTCGAAGAGATAATTACGCATTTGGCAGTCGCGCGGGTCGAAGTCGCGAAAGCCGGGTAGGGTCTGGAAACCTGCTGCCATGGAAAATCAAGGGAAAGGGGCAGGGAAGTAGGGGAAAGGGTTGCTCTTGTCGAGCATAGAGCGCAAATGGGGTGGGGATATCTTTGAGTTTGAGGGTGAATTGGGGTGGAGTATAAAAAAGCGATGTTTCGGGCTGGAATGGGAAGCTGCTGAGCAGTTTGGTTCAGGAGGGCGTTGTTTGGTCCATTTTTTGAGGATGGAAGCGTTGTGCTTGGAAAGCTTTTTGTGTGGGTAGCCTAGGGATTTTCCATTGGCGGCAGGTTTCTAGACTTCTATCCGGCTTTGGTGTCTTTTCGCTCGTCATTTCACTCGGTGAGGGGGGAGGTGACTAGAGTGATTAAGTTCGGGAAAATGACAGCCTCAGTTGGCAATGAAAGGCGTTCTCTTTCACCGCGGAGTCACAGGGGACGCAAAGTGAACGCAGAGATTGACGAGTCAGAGCGCTGATTTTTGGGCGTTTTTCTGCAAAAAACAGCAAAGTTGAGGTGATTGAAGCCTCTAATCTTCCGAGCTTGATCGTCCTGGGGAGGTGATGGGTTGGCTGATGGGTTCTCAGGATGGTTTTTTCATTTATCTGCGAGGGGGAGAGTTCCTTTTTTTCTGGTGAAGAGAAAAGGGAAGGAGAGGATTAGGAGGGCGATGATGACTAGGCCTAAAACACTCAAAATATACCAGGGGTGGGGGCCGAGATGATCGTAGAGGGAGGGGTTTTCGGGTTTGTGGATGACGAAGGCGTAGTTGGTATCGAGGAGGAGGTTGATTCCGTAAATGACGAGCATGTAGCCAGCGATGATGAAGAAGGTGCGCGTCATGGTCTTGAGGAGTGGTTGGCGTGGCCGCCAGTGGAGACCGAGAGGTAAGAGGAGGGCGGCAATGACAACAAAGAGATGGAGTTGAAAGAATGCCATGTAGGTGGGGTGAGGAAAATCGTAGTGGAGATTGGGGGTAAGGAGTCCTTGTAAGGTTCCGCCGAGACCTAGGTAGTAGGTTAGTTCACAGAGGAGGGCTTTACGGGTGAGGAGGGCGGTGGCGGCGATGAAGGCGGTGAGATCACAGAGATGCAAAGGAAGGAGGTAGTCAAGCTCTTGGGTCTTTCCAGAAAAGAAGTGAGAGCCTGAGGTGTGAAAGGCGGCGGTGAGGTTGGCGAATACGAGGATCGCGAGAGTGGTTCGAGCGAGTTTTGATTCTGCATTTTTACGATGAGCCAAGATGGTAATGACTAGGAAAGTCGTACCAAAAAGAAAGGCTGCCCAATGGCTGGTAGACCAAGTGGAGAATCGGCTAGCGGCGAAAATCACTTGTAGAGGATAGTTGTGATGGGGCCAAAGTCAGTCTTAAAAGAAGTCGGGCGCTGATCCTTGGAATTTGGCGTAGGCTTCTTTCCCCATGTAGCGGGAGAGGACTGCAGGTGGGGCGTCGTGAAGATCGACGAGAATGAGAGCGTCGAGGCAATCGGAAAAGTCTGGGTCGAGATTGAATTCTAAGAGCGTGGCATTGAGTTTGAGATACTGCTTGAGCAGGACCGGGATTCCTTTGCCATCCGCTTCTGATTCTGAGATTCGAGCAGAAACTTGGTTGATGTTCTCGAGGAGGGGAGAGATGTCGGGGTTTCTGGGGAAGGGGTTTAGGGGTTTGAC
>CAZUEC010000337.1:0-2904 GCA_964618865.1 uncultured Roseibacillus sp.
GGGTATGATGAGGGAATGCTTTGAGGAAGCGCTCAAAGGTGCGGAGAGAGTTTTCGTAGGCAATTTTGCGTGATTTCGGTTTTGAGGCTTCTTTTCCTTCTGCGTAGGCTAATTGTGCGGCTTCGTAAAGGTCGCGAGCGGGGTCGGCTCTGAGGGGGGATGGTTCAGGTTTGTCTTCTGGAATAAGGTTTTGTTCCTGCGCTTGCGTGGAGAGGCAGGAGATCGTTGCTAAGATGGTCATTCCGAGGACCGTTCGGAAGTGAGGGGAATGGGAAAAGGAGAGGGATTTCATAATGCTCAAAGAATTAACCTCCTGAAATTTGTGTCGCGAAAGATATGTTCCAGACTCCAGCACGAGTGCAGACGTCCATGACTTTGACGACATGTTGAAAGTCGGTGTCGGCATCGCCGCGCACTCGAACTGGTTGGTCGCGATCGACGCGGGTGATAGCGGAAAGTTTGTTGTAGAGAGCTTCGTTTTCGATGAGCTCGCCATTGACATAGGTGGTGCCATCGGCGCGGACGTTGATTATGATTTCTAAATAAGAGCGGCTTTCTCGTTCTTTGCTGTCAGTGGAGGAGGGGACGGAGACTTTGAGGTCGAGTTCGGCTTGGGAGAACTGCCAAGTGACAATAAAAAAAATGAGAAGGAGAAAGACAATGTCGATCATAGGCGCAAGTTGAAAGCCTGCGGGTTCTGGTTCTGGTCGTTTGAATTTCATTTCTTGGAAGCGAAGAAGGGGTTACTGGCCATGGCTGGGGGGCATGACAACGTCTTCTGGGTTATACATTTCGTTGGTGGGATGAGGAGCAGGCATAGGTGCTTGCTGTTGTTGCGGCTGAGGAATCTGGGCTTGTGGTTGAGGAATGGGAGTTTGTTGGATGGAGCCGGCTTTCATTTGTGCTGTGAGGAGGGCGATGATGTGAGTTGAGGCGGCTTCGAACTCGTGGAGGAGGCGGTTGACTCGACCTTTGAAGTAAGAGTGAAAAATCATGGCGGTGATGCCGACGACCAATCCACTCGCGGTGGTGACTAAGGCTTCGGAAACACCGGATGCAAGTTGCATTGGTAAGTTGCCGGGGCTTCCGCCTTTTGCGATTAACAAGAATGATTTGATCATACCGATTACGGTTCCTAAGAGGCCGAGCATGGGGGCGATGGCTCCAATGTCTCCTAGCCAAGTAATTTTTTGAGCGAGAAGGCCAGAACGACGTGAGCCTTCTGCTTCGGCGACTTCTTTAATTTCTTCGAGAGAGCTCTGAGGATTTTCGGTGATGTATTTGAGTGTTTTGGCGGTGAGCCGAGCGACTAATTCTGAGCGTCGATGACTGTAGGAAAGAAGACCCATGAAGTCTTGTTTTCTGAGCATTGAATCCGCTGCGTTCATGAAGCGGTTCGTCACGACGGTAGCTCGGCGGATGGTGAGGAAGTAGAAGATGATGAGGATGATGGCGACGAGAGCCATTGCGGCGAGTGGCACCATCATGACTCCTCCTTGGTAAAGAAGTTCCATTACCGAGACATTGGGGAGGATGGAGTTTTCTGCCGGAGGTCCGGAGGGGGGGGCGCTTTGAGCCATCGCCAGTCCTCCAGAAAGAAAAAGGAGCAGAGGAAGTGATTTCATAAGTAATTTCGGACCTGAGAATAGCGATTCTGAGACCTTCTGCAAGAGTTGGTCGCGTGTGGCTTATGGGCATCTCAGGCTCTTATTTGACCGAAAAGCGTTTATCCGTATTCAATTTGTCTGACGGAAGCGGCCCTTGTGGTATGGTGTGAACCTCTCAGCGAGTAAAATGGCGGTGGATTTGAAAGAGCAGTTACGCGCGGTGCCTCATAAACCTGGGGTTTACCTGATGAAGGATCGGTTGGGGTCGATTATTTATGTGGGGAAGGCGCGAGACCTCAAAAAGCGACTTTCGAGCTATTTTATGCCTTCTAAGAAAATGCGGGCGGATTTGAAGACTCGTGCGCTCATTGATTCTATTTGTGATTTTGAGATTCACGTCGTGCGCAACGAACCGGAGTCGTTGCTCTTAGAGGGAAAGCTCATTAAGCAGTATCGCCCTCGTTACAATGTGGCCTTTCGGGATGACAAGCGCTTCCTTTTGGTGCGTATCGATTTATCGGAATCTTGGCCTAAATTTACGACCACGCGATTGAAGAAAGACGATGGGGCTCGTTACTTTGGGCCTTTTGCTCATTCTGGGGCTTTGCGTGGTACTCTTGCATGGTTGCATCGTGAGTTTGGGCTTCGTAGTTGTCGGCCGAAGGAGCCGGGTGAGAAAGATTACCAGCACTGTAATGCGGATGTGATTCGGAATTGCACGGCGCCCTGCATTGGGAAGATTGAGCGGGAAGAGTATCTGAAGCGAGCGCAAGAAGCTTGCGATTTGTTAGAAGGGAAGAAGAGGCGGGAGAGGTTGCGGGGATTGAAGACCGAGATGGAGGCGGCAGCTGTTCGGATGGATTTTGAACGGGCTGCTAAGTTGCGGGATATCATGCAAAATTTGGAGAAAACTCTCAGTCCTACCCGTCAGTTTACGAGAGGACGCGGTGTTCCTACTACGGTAAAGCCGACCGAAGATTTGGAGGAGTTAGGACGATTAATGAGTTTGCCTGGTCCTCCAGAGATTATGGAGTGTTTTGATATTTCTAACATTTCTGATACTCACATTGTTGCCAGTATGGTGCGCTTTCGAGGAGGAGCACCAGATAATCAAAATTACCGAAGATACCGGATTAAAACCGTTTCTGGGCAAGATGATTTTGCGAGTATGGCGGAAGTGGTTAGAAGGCGATATGCGCGTATTTTGGCGGAGAACGGGGAGGCTAATCCAGAAATTTCCGAGGTGAATCAGGAGAGGCCTTTAGAGGCGTTGCGACGCTTAGCAAAGGAAGGGAAG
>CAZUEC010000338.1:0-2904 GCA_964618865.1 uncultured Roseibacillus sp.
TTCAAACCTTAAAAAAACTCGATAGACGAATAGACTTTTGAAAAATGGTCTAGATCCTATTCCAAATGACCTTGTCGAAATATGATTCTTTACCCCTCAGTCATTAGTCCCGAACAAAATGGACCTCAACCAAACCCCATCACCAATCCCGTCCCACCCCTTGCGCATCCGCCAACGCTAACAAATCCTCGCGCATAGGCCACTCATCAGGACGTTCACAGGGCCCATCATGTCGCTGACTCGCCCCTTTCAATTTCATACATCCCGTATTGTCACCAATCGCTCGCACCGCCTCAATCTCTTCCGCTGTAAAAGTAACTTCTAAAGGCAACGCCGCTAAGTCATCGATTTTCTCTTCCACTGGACGAGCATCCTCTCCCGCTTCTTGAATGAAAGTCGGCACCACACTCTCAACCGGCTTCTGCGAAAGATTCCAAATAGAAGCAAATTGTAACAGACTCAATCCATACTTCTCCGCATAAGGGCGCATCTTCTCAATGCGCTCACAACCACGCTCAACCCATCCCTCGGGACGATAAGCCCGATGATCACCAGGGCGGAAATCATGCCCAGGACGAACATCATCGTGAAAGACCCCACCATAATCCACCACTCGCGTCATAAGCTTCACCTTGTGCTCCCTCGCCCCCTTCAAGACATGCTGACCTGGCCAAGGTTCAAGCGGATTCAAAATAATCATCGCCCAATCCATCACCTCCTCAAAACGCTCAAAACAATGCAACATATCTAAAGTGAAACCATTGGCTGGACCAGGAGCAAGCCCCAAACGATCCGCCAAACCCTCCTCTTTCAAACGCCGCATTCCCTCCCAAACCGCATCACTAGTGTAACCAATTTCATCTGGATTATGGAGCATCACCAAATCAAAGCGATTAGTCCCACAACGCTCCAAAGACTTCTCGCAGGCCATACGCAAAAAGGAGGCATACTCTTTTTCTCCATGCATGCTCGGATTCGTAAAACGAGGATAACCCGCACTCCCCTGTCGTTCCCCCTTGTAAAAATCATGCCCCAACATCCCCACTAAACAGTAATCCTTCCGAGGAATATCAGCGAGAGCTTGCCCCAACATCTCATCAGCACGCCCAACTCCATAAACATCGGCCGTCATAAAGGTGCGAATCCCCTTTTCATAGGCATGACGAATCAGATCAAGATAGCGCTCCTCACTCACCATTTCCCCAAAGTGCATAAAGCGCCCTCCGCTCCAAGTTCCGTAGCAAGTTTTAGTCAAATCCATTTCACCCCCCCTTTAAACCAGCCTCTCAAACAGTTCAACCCTTCGGTCATCGAACAACAACCAGAACCAATGAGCAAACCCCTACCCAAAACGATACCGAGCAGCCGCAGCAAGCGAGAGACACGCCGTCTCGACTCGCAAAACAATACTCCCAAGGCTCACCGGCTGAAAACCCGCAGCAAGCGCCGCAGTAACCTCCTGAGCCGTAAAGTCTCCCTCCGGACCAACCAAAAACGAAAGCTTCTCGCAATCATCCGACAAAGCTTCCAATTGTTGCCGAACGGGAACCGCCCCCGGAGCGAGAGAAGCAATCACCCGAGTGCGCTCAGCCACCCCTTCCCCTTGCACAAGATAATGCCCAATCGGAGAAACAACCTTCACCTGTGGTAAAAAATTTTGCCCGCATTGCTTGCAAGCCTCCAGCGCCACGCGCTGCCATTTCAAAGACTTTTCCTGAGCCTCCTCTGCACTCACCTTAACAACCGTATTCTTGGTAACGAGAGGCTGAATGCGACTCACCCCTAACTCGACAGCCTTTTGGATAATGAGATCCATCGTCTTACCTTTCGGAATGGCCACCGCAAGCTCCACTTCAGGCACAAGCACGTGACTCTCCCCTTCCTCTTCAGGCTCAACCTTCAGCGAAGCTCGCTGAACTTCCCGCACAGTCCCCCTCACCCAATGACCCTCGCCATCAAATAACTCAACCCGATCGCCTACCTTTTTACGCATCACCCGCACCGCATGATGACCCTCCTCCCCCTTTAAACAGAGGACCTCAGCAGCCCATTGCTCAGAAGATAAAAAGAAGCGGTCCATGGTATCGGACTACTTGCCAAAGAACTTTTTAGCACGCTCCAAAAAGCCCTTCTGCATCGGAGAATTTTTCTCCCCAATCGATTCTGCGAACTCTCGCAACATCTCCTTCTGAGAAGAATCCAAGTTAGTCGGCACTTCCACGCTTGCCTGAATATGAAGATCTCCTTTACGACCTCCACCCACCTCAGGCATCCCGCGACCACGCAATCGAAAAACAGTTCCTCCTTGAGTCCCCGCAGGAACCTTAATAGACGCCTTACCCTCCAAAGTCGGCACATCAATTTCACCGCCAAGAGCCGCAATAGCAAACGGAACGGGAACATCACAAAAAAGATCATCTTCTTCTCGTTGAAAAACATTGTGAGACCGAACATGAAGAAAGACATAAAGATCACCCGAAGGCCCCCCCCGCACTCCCGCATCCCCGTTACCCGAAGAACGCAAACGGATGCCATCGTCTACTCCAGGTGGAATCTTGATCTTAATTCGATCCATTTTATCAACACGTCCATCCCCATTACATTCGTCACAAGGATCGGAAATCACCCGCCCCGTTCCTCGACATTCAGGACAAGTCGTCTGCTGCACAAAAATCCCCGCCTGGCGAGTAACCACCCCGCGGCCACCACAAGAGGAGCATGTTTCACTACCTCCACCCTTCGAACCCGTTGCCTTACAACTATCGCAAGACATCGAACGCTCAATTTCGAGCTCCTTTTCCGAACCAGTAGCAGCCTCCTCAAGCGTAATCTCAAGATCATAGCGTAAATCGCTCCCCCGCTGCTTACCCGAAGGATCACGGCGACGACCTCCACCACCAAAGA
>CAZUEC010000339.1:0-2897 GCA_964618865.1 uncultured Roseibacillus sp.
AGGGGAAGGTGAACCGTGACGACGGCTCCGCCTTGGGGGTGGTTTTCGATGGTGGCGCGGCCTCTGTGGAGTTGGGCGGCTTCGCGAACGAAGGTGAGCCCGAGCCCAGAGCCTTTGGTTCCGCTTTCGGCCGGGCGGTGGGAGTAGAAGCGGTCAAAGGCTTTTTCGAGTGCGTAGTGCGGGAAACCGAGACCTTGGTCTTTCACCGCGATGGTGAGTTCTTTGCCAAAGGTGGCGAGAAAGATCTCGATGGTGCTGCTCTCGGGGCTGAAGTCGAGGGCGTTTTGGAGCAGGTTCTCTAGGGCTGCTCTGAGGATGTAGTAGTCTCCTTGGAAGATGAGACTTTTGACGGAGGGTGACTTCTTGAGCGCTGGGAAAGCGAGCTGCAGAACGCGCACCGCGCCGAGTAGGTTGACCTGAAGGTCGGCTAAGAAGTCGGCTTCATTGAGGTTGGTGAAGGGCTTGAAGTTAATCGTGCCGGGGGCAGTAAACCACGCCATCGAGGACGTCTGGAAGAGCGAGTGAGAGCGAAGCGTCGGTAGCATCAAAGGGCTGAACCGGAATACCTAGCTGGGTGAGCTGGTCATGGCTACGAGAGGCCACTGTTAGCTTATCACCTTTAGCCTGCAGGCGCTTAGCGGTGCTGAGTCCGATACCAGAATTACCACCCATGAGGAGAATGTTGCGAGCCATGGAGGATTATGGAAGTAAACGTGGTTTTTGTAAATTATCGTTCGACAGCGTGAAGTCCCCTTCCACATTGGGCCGAGATGGAAGTCAGCCTCGTTTTCCCACACCAACTCTTTGAAGCTCATCCGGCCTTGGAGCTTGGGCGAGAAGTGCATCTGTTAGAGGATACTCTCCTCTTTGGGCCTGACGCTCATTGGGCGCTGAATCTGCCCAAACTGGATTTTGGATTCACGATGAAAACCTCAGTGCCGAGCCGCTGACTGAGAAGGTCTTCCTCAGCGAAGCAGCGCAGCACTCTCTACCCCACCCTCGAAGCCGCCGGAATTCAGCTAACCCTCCAAATGCGTCCCGAAGACCTTGCTCTGCAATCTTCCGCCACTGCAGGGTTCTTCGGATTCTGGAAAAAAATTGAGCCCAGTATTCGAGGGCTCAAGGATGAGTGAGTGAAGTTTTCGGAGGTTCTTGTCACTCATTTTGTTCTTTTTCGAGCAGCTCGTTTATTCAAACTTGGGGAGATGAATCGTAACTTGACCGGAATCTTTACTTTTTTTGTCTCTCTCCTCACCGCTTCTGCTGCTCAACCACCTAATATTGTTTTCATCTTCTCTGACGATCACGCTTGGCAGGCGATTAGTGCTTATGGTTCAAATCGCAATCAAACCCCCAATATTGATCGTTTAGCTTCGGAGGGAATGAGATTTGACCGCTGTCTCGTCACGAATTCCATTTGTGGGCCTAGTCGAGCGACAATCTTAACTGGCAAATACCCCCACATTAACGGCTTCATCGATAACACCACTTGCGTTTTTGACGGCTCGCAAGAGACTTTTCCCAAGCTTCTTCAAGAAGCTTCTTACCAAACTGCACTGATTGGGAAGTGGCACCTCGGTAGTGAGCCCACTGGCTTCGATCATTGGCAAATCCTGCCCTCACAAGGCGCTTACTATAACCCCAAGATGTTTCTCAACGGCGAAAAGACCCGCGAGATGGGTTACGTGACCGACATTGTGACCGACCTGAGCTTAGAGTGGCTTTCCGAAAAGCGAGACCCTTCCAAGCCTTTCCTCCTGATGTGCCAGCACAAGGCTCCTCATCGAAACTGGTCTCCTGATGTGGCCAAGCTGAACCATGATGAAGGGCGAACTTATCCTGAGCCTGAAACCCTCTTCGATGATTACTCTGGTCGTGGTCTGGGGGAAAAGAATCAAGACATGACCATCGCCAAGACCATGCACAGTGGCGACATGAAATTGAAGACCGGCACAACGATACCAAAAAACGTTCGAGACCAGTGGAACGCCTACTACCAGCCCCGTAACGAAGAGTTTATCGGAAATCTGATCACCGACAAGCTCGATGAAAAAGAGATCATTCGCTGGAAATACCAACGTTACATGCACGACTACTTAGCTTGCATCGCTTCTGTTGATGATAACGTTGGCCGCGTTCTCGACTATCTGAAGGAAAATGACCTCGAAGAAAACACCATCGTTGTTTACTCCTCGGACCAAGGTTTCTTTTTAGGTGAACATGGCTGGTTCGACAAACGCTGGATTTATGAAGAGTCATTGCGAACTCCTCTCATCATCAAGTGGCCAGGAATGGTGAAGCCAGGAAGTGTCAATAAGGACATCGTCTCCAATCTTGATTTTGCCGAAACTTTTCTGGACGCCGCGGGGCTTTCGGTCCCTGAGGAGATGCAGGGAGCGAGTCTTCTTCCCTTGTTGCAGGGGACCACTCCCAGTGATTGGCGGAAGAGCTTTTACTACCACTTTTATGCCTTTCCCGCCTATCACAGTGTCCCTCGTCATTACGGAGTGATCACCGACCGCCATAAGCTCATGCATGCTTACAAGCCTTACGATTATTGGCAGCTGTTCGACCGACAAGAAGACCCGCATGAACTCACGAGCTTCTATGAAGATTCCTCTTACGCGAAAACTCGTGAGACTCTGGAAGCCGAGCTAGCCCGCCTCCGAACGGAGTTGCAGGTGACGGAGAAAGACCCGGAAGGAAACCGTAAAAATCCGGCACCTCACATCAAAGTCCTACCCAAATACTAGCGTTGCACGCTTGTTCTTTTTAAGTTCTCAAGCGAGAGCCTTGGTTGGGAGCGTTGCTGACGCAGTAGTGGACGCCTTTGCATAAGGTAAGCGGGCGTGTTCGGTGAGGGAGAAGTAGGAGTCATTATCGACAGACAAATGATT
>CAZUEC010000340.1:0-2875 GCA_964618865.1 uncultured Roseibacillus sp.
GACAGCTCAAAGTCTGAACTTATTGCCCAAGCTTCTCCAAGAGAACCCGATTCAACCGAATCCCTGCCTCAAAGTTTTCCACCGTAAAGTTCTCGTTGGGGGAATGAATCTGACAGTCCGGTAAAGCTAACCCGAGCATCAGAGAATCCGTTCCAAGAACCTCTTTCATAGTCTGAATAATCGGAATGCTCCCTCCCTCACGAATCAAAACCGGCGCCTTCCCAAAAACCTCCTGTAAAGCTTCCTGAGCTGCTTTTCCTCCTTCAGAATGAGGGTCCGCAACATACGCCTTTCCCGAGTGACCAGCCGTAAACTCCATCGTCACCCCCACCGGAGTGTGAGCCTCCAAATGCTTCTGCACTCGACCTAAAATCTCCTTTGGGTCCTGCGCAGAAACTAAGCGACAAGACAGCTTAAACCCCGCCTCCGCCGGTAAAACCGTCTTGGAACCCTCTCCCTGATAGCCCCCCCACATTCCATTGACTTCACAAGTCGGTCTCGCCCAAAGCCGTTCCGCCGAACTGTAACCTTCTTCTCCAAACAAGTCAGGAGACCCTGTCACATCCAAGACCTTCTCCTTCGACATTCCAGGAACTTGACTCCACATCTCGCGCTCCCAATCTGCCAAGGATTCAACCTCATCATAAAACCCTGCCACAGCAACCTTGCCATTCTCATCATGGAGCGAAGCAATCATTCGGGCCGCCGCCGTAGCTGGATTTGCCACCGCTCCCCCATACACCCCCGAATGCAAATCCTTATCTGGACCAGAAACCCTCACCTCCCCACAAGTAATTCCCCGCAACCCATACCCAAGGGTCGGAACACCAGGAGCCACCATCCCAGTATCACTCACCACAATAACATCACAAGCCAACTCCTCCCTACGCTCTTCCAAAAAAACCGGCAAATTCGGACTTCCAATTTCCTCCTCCCCTTCTAACAAAAAAATAAGATTTACCGGCAATTCCCCCTTCTCCTTCAGAGTCTCTTCCACCCCGAGCAAATGAGCCATATGCTGCCCTTTATTATCCGTTGAACCTCGAGCCCAGATTTTACCATCCTTAACGACTGGTTCAAAAGGAGGACTCTCCCACAACTCCACCGGATCAACTGGTTGCACATCATAATGCCCATAAATCAGAACCGTCTTCCGACCCTCCACCGGTTCATTCTTAGCCAAGACAATGGGATGCTTCGCCGTCTCACAAAGCTCCACCGAAAGCCCCATTCCTTGAAACTTCTCCACATACCATTGAGCACATGCCCGAACGTCAGCAGTATAATGAGAGTCAGTCGAAATACTGGCAAAACGCAGCACGGCAAAGAGATCTTCCAAAGCAGGATTCATAGCGACATCTTCCGCGTAAGGAAAAATTTCGCAAGCCTTCAGGACGAGTCATCCTCATCTAAGAGCTCTTTCCTCACTCGCGAAGCATCATACAATGCCAACAACATCACCCAAAGAGTTAGAAAAGTCGTTCCTCCCCACCAAATCACAAAGCGAGGCTTCGTTTGCTCAACCCAACCACTCAACGGCCAATTCCCCAAAACCAAAAGAGTCAGAATCACAATAAGAAGCGAAGACACAAACCGACGCCTCGTCGGCCGATCATGCAAAACCGCCTTCGAAAAATACCAAATATCGATGAGAAAACTCCGCTTCTTGGCCACAACATCTACAACATGGCTCATTCCCGCACTCTCTCAAACGAAAAAGACCCCTTACTGCGGCAATTGAGGTGGCCGAGGCACATTCGCCTCGGGAGCATCGACCCACGCCGGAGCCTTCGGTGTCACATCCGCAAACCAAGCAACCAACCCCATCCCAATCGACCCCACAAAACTAGCGTACCCCAAAGTCACCGCCGCCGACATCCCAATCACAAAGGGAGTAAAAAACAAAATACCAATCACCATCCAACTCGGTTTCACCTCATAATGATGAACCACTAATCGAATCCGAGAACGTGCCATCGCCAATCCCAGAATCGTATAACAGAAAAAAATCCCATACGCATTAAGATGAAAAAAGAGCCCCGCCTTCTCTGTCTTCGCCGCCGCCGGCCACACACTGGCCAACAACGAAAACACCAAAGAACCCAGAAACAAACCTAACACCGCAATTCGCGCAATCATTCCCCGAAAAGAAGAAGCCCCAATCGCGCCCGCCACAATAATACCCGAACCCAAAATTACCGTCAGGGCGAGACCAATATTTCTCCCCACATCAATCCCACCAATAAAATAACGGACAATGGCATAAGGTAGTAATGACGAAAACGTCAGCAAACAGATCCCCCACAACGTAAAAAATTTTCCTTGTACCACCTTCCAACGGCTCAAAGGAGTCATCAACAACAGCTCGTGGTTTCCCTCCTCTAACTCCTGCCCCATCAGCATCAAACCTCCCAACGGCATCAAAACCAAACAAATCAAACCAACAATCACCCAGAAAGGGCCCGAAAACATCTCCCCCGGGAAAAACATCAAAAAATTAAGCGGCCCTCCATAAGGAGTAGATTTCTCGATATCATCGATATCCATCTGAAACTCCACCGCCATCGCCGCCACCGCAAAAACCTGAATTCCGATAAACGGGAACAAAAAAAGACCCCGCCGTAGCCCTTGCCGAAGCTCTTTTGTCATCATCGGACCCAACCTCTCCGGCAAATCCCGTGACTTCCACCAGTCCTCTGACGAATCCATGCCCGGAAGCTAAAGGGATCCTCCCTTTCAAAAAAGTGGGAAAATAAAAGAATTCCCCACTTTTTCTAATCTCACCCACTTTTGACCCTCTCCCATTACCAGCCAAAAGAGAGAACAATCGATTTCGACAAAATCGCTTCAAAATTCCCTTGCATCAATTCAAGAG
>CAZUEC010000341.1:0-2863 GCA_964618865.1 uncultured Roseibacillus sp.
GTGATGGGGCGGCCCTGTTTGGCGACGACGAGGGCGTCAGTGTCGATGACAGGGTAGCCGAGGCTTTTGGAAAGGTGGCGACCGATGGTCGACTTCCCGACACCCATGAAGCCAATTAAGATGACGTTTTTCAGCATTCTTTGCTTAACAATAAGCAATCTCCTGCGGGGGCGAAACCTTAAATCCAAAAAGCGTATCAGGAGATTATTTTGAGGGGATGAATCCGGTGGGTCTTTTCTGATGATGTTGCTTTTGGGGTGGCATTTCGGTTCAGGAACTTTTCTTCTGACATTGAATTCTGTGGAGGGTGGGAGTAACGAGGTCCATGGAAACACGGGTTGAGGTAGCTGATTTCGAGGATTGGCGGGATTTAGCCAGCGAAGCGGTGACGCTTTTGCAGGAGGGTCAGGTGGTGGCGCTTCCGACGGAGACGGTTTATGGTCTTGCGGCTGATGCGCTTAATAAGGAGGCGGTGGCGAAGGTCTTTGAGGTAAAGGGGCGTCCATCTTTTGACCCTTTGATTGTTCATTTGGGAGGGTGGCGCGATTTGCAGAAGGTGGCTCAGATTCCTGAAGATATTGAGGAAACGGTCAGGGAGTTGAGTAAAGAATTTTGGCCGGGGCCGTTGACTTTGGTTTTGCCTAAAAAAGAGGAGGTTCCAGAGGCCGTCACTGCGGGGCTACCTACAGTCGCGGTGCGGGTGAGTGCGCATGAGGTGATGCGAGAGGTGGCCAAGCAAGTGGGGCCGGTGGCGGCTCCTAGTGCGAATCTTTTTGGACGTATTAGTCCGACCAGTGCTGCGGCGGTGGTCGCGGAGTTGGATGGCAAGATTCCACTTGTGATCGATGGGGGGGCTTGTCGTGAAGGTTTGGAAAGCACGATTATTCAAATTGAGCCCGGTGAGAAAAAGCCGTTGCTGACTATTCTGCGGCCTGGACCCATTACTCGTGAAGATTTGCGCAAATTTGGGACGGTGAAGAAGGCTCGGCCTGCCCAAGGCGAACAGGTGGTGGCTCCGGGGCAGACTGTGAGCCATTATGCTCCTCAGGCAAAAGTGGTGCTTTTGGATAAGGGAGAGGAATTTCAACCGGAGGAAGGGGTGAAGTATGCTTTGCTGAGTTATCGAGGTGATAGTCAGTGGGAAGAGGCTCATGAGTGGGTGGCAAAGGATGCTTTGAGTCCTGGGAGTGGTAAGCTGGCGGAGGCGGGAGTGCGTTTGTTTCATCTTTTGAGAAAAATGGATGAGGCGGGCCCGGATGTGATTTTGGTGGAGAAGATGAGCGAAACGGGGGTTGGAGTGGCGATGATGGATCGCTTGCGTCGAGCGTCAGCGGAGTGATTGAGGGGCTAAAATTGATAGCGTAAGTCTATCGAGGTGCCGAAACCTGGTTGGGGTGAAGTGTCCTTGCGAAAGGAGGTGTGGCTTCGAGCATCGGCATCGAGCAGGTTATTGAAGCGAATGGAGAGCTGCAGGTTGCCGGGATCGTTCCTCGGTCGATAACTAAAGCCGGCATTGATGAGGGTGTAGGCCTCGGTGGGGAGTTCTTGGAATGGAGTGATGTCGTCTTCGGTCACGGCGAAATAATGGTTTGCTTCTAGGAAGAAGTCCCAATGTGGGCTTTGGTAGCGAAGACTCCCGCCGAGGCGGGCTGCTGGGGTGCGGGGGATGGGTTGGTCGGTGTCTTGGTTTTCGCTGCGAGCTAGATCGGCGATGATTTTAAGATCTAGGGTTTGGTCTTTTTCTTGGATCAGATGTTGAATCCACTCGGCCTCAAATCCCCAGAAGAGAGCGGGAGCTTCTACAAAAACGGCGGTAGGGCTAAAGCTGAGAAATTGGTCTTCGAGAAAAATATAGTTACTAAAATCATAGTAATAAGTGGTGGCCGAGAATTCACTGGCTCCTTGCTGGCCGGATATGACGAATTCGATTCCTTGTGATTCTTCTGCATTGAGGGGGACTCCGTCTAGATCGCCGCCGATGATGAAGCGACCGAGAGCTGCGTTTTCCCACAAGGCATTGCGCTCGGTGGAGGTGGGAAGCCGGCTGGTGAGGGAGCCGGAGAGGGAGAATTGAACCTTGTCGAGAAAGTAGAAGTCTTCTTGGTCGTAGGTGAGAGAGAGGGCGTTTGAGGTGGCGGTGTCTTCTACGATGAAGGCTGGGTTGCCGGGTTCTTCTAGGGAGGTGGTTGTTGTTTCGGTTCTTGAGCCTGCCTCAAGGGTCCAGTTGCCGAAGCGCAGTTTTTGATTGATGAAGATGCCTAGGCCTTCGTTACGAAGGGTGGAGTCGAGGCGAACATTTTGGGGAGGGGGGATTAAGAGGCGGTCAGAGATGAGTCGATCGGCGAGGTATTGGGCTCCGATGATTCCTTCTAAGGCACTTTCTGAGGAGCCGTTGTAGAGTTCGAACCGGGCTTCCGTTGTTTGGCGGTCGAAGGCGGTTTCTAGAAAGCTGATTCCCTCATCACGACCTTCTCCGACGAAGATTTCTTGTTGTTGGTAGTCGCCGACTCCGAAGCGGAATTGGATGCGATTGAAGGGGCCTAAATTTGAAGGGGGGACATAGCTGAGGTGGGCATCGGCTCGGGAGAGGTCGGCGGAGATGTCGGTGGTGCCAAAAAAGTCGGTGGAGTCTCCGGAGAAGAAGAAGGGGATCCCGTAGTCGGTGCTAAAGCGGCCGTAGGTGAGTCCAAAGGAAAGGTGATCTTCGGAGCCGATGCGAATTCCAACTGAGGCGGTTTCGGATTCGAAGGCGCTATTGGGCAAGGTTCCGGTGGGGTTGGGGATGGGGACTTCGCCTTGTCCAGGGATGAGGAGTCTGGGTTGGAAGACCTCGTCGTAGAGGGCGGTGCGGGCTGTTCCGGGG
>CAZUEC010000342.1:0-2859 GCA_964618865.1 uncultured Roseibacillus sp.
GACCTTAACCGGCTCCCAGCCCACTCCCTCCCAAGCCTTCTCCTTCGACAATGTCACCGTTACCATTCCGACTCCCACCGATACCGACAACGACGGCATACCTGATGTCACTGATCTTGATGACGATAACGACTCCCTCCCCGATGAGCTGGAAATCAGCCTCAACACCAACCCTCTTCTCGCCGATACCGACGGCGACAACATCCTCGATGGTGACGAAGACAGCGACGGGGACGGGCAGAGCAATCTAGGAGAACTTCTCATCACCCTCACCGACCCAGCTAATCCCAGCTCCCTCTTCCAAACTTGTCTCGAATCCCACCCAAACAGCCCAGGCAACCTCGCACTCACCTTCCCCACCATCCTAGGACGAACTTACCAAGTCTTTACTGGTCCCAATCCCTCCTCGCTCAATCTCCTCTCAGGCTTTGCAGGAACAGGCAACCTCTTTACCTTTACCATCACCCCCAACCAAACGACCCCTACTTTTTTTGAAGTTCGAGCAGATTTCACTTCCCAATAAGTTGCCACTGGCACCAGCCAAATTTTTCTCTAGGGTAACGCCATCATGAAGGCATTACTCATCTCCCTTTTGATTCTCTCTCCCGCTTTTGCAAACCCAAAACTAGAGCGAATTGGCGAAGAATTTAAACGACCGGTCCACGTCACCTCCCTCCCCAATGATGCCAATATTCTCTTCATTGTAGAACAAGCTGGAAAAATTTTTCTTCATAACCAAGCCACGTCAAAAACGAATTCCCGCCCCTTTCTCGACATCTCAGATGAAGTTTCTCGCAAACATAACGAAGAAGGACTCCTCGGATTTGCCTTCGCCCCAGATTACGCTTCCTCCGGTCACCTCTATGTGAATTTTTCCAACAAAGATCGGACCAACGAGATTGTTCGCTACACCGTAGCCAATCCTTCCCAAGACCAATTTTGTGATCCGAAAACGAAAGAAATTTTACTGACCTACAAACAACCCTTCGGAAATCATAATGGTGGCTACCTCGCATTTGGACCCGACGGCTATCTCTATATTGGAACTGGAGATGGCGGCTCTGCCAACGATCCTAAAAACAATGCTCAAAGCCTCGAAAACCTTCTTGGAAAAATTCTCCGCATCGATGTCTCTGCCAGCAAAGGTTACACCATTCCTAACGACAACCCTTTCAAAGATCACAAACACCCCGAAATCCTCGCCTATGGTCTTCGGAACCCTTGGCGCTGCTGCTGGGATGACGACCTCTTTTACATCGCTGATGTTGGTCAAAATGCTTGGGAAGAAGTCAACGTCGTCACATCCAAACAACTCAAAGGTTCTAATTTTGGCTGGCGCCCTCGGGAAGCCCTTCACAAAACCCCTAAAAAAGGAGTCGGAGGACCTTCCAAAGACGAATACATAGAACCAGTATTTGAATATGACCATGGAACAAAAGATAACGAAGGCCTCTCCATTAACGGAGGTTACGTTTATCACGGCTCAGTCAAATCTTTACGTGGTTACTATCTCTTCAGCGATTATGTAAACCCTCGCGTTTGGGCTTTCAAATACCAGAATGGAAAAGCCACTTCTCACCAAGATCTAACCGACACCCTAGCCCGCCCAGATGGGAAACGCTTCAGACAACTCTCGGCCTTCGGCCAAGATGCCGAGAAAGAAGTCTACCTCATCGAATTAGGAGGAGGAGCCATCTGGAAAATTGTCAACTGAACCTCCTCCTTCCAACTTAATTCCGATCGCAACTTTGCCGCTCAAGCCTTTATCCTTTATGGGACTCCGAACCGATTTTGGAAACAGATTCACCTTTCAAACCAGCGCCCGCCACCTCATTCGAGAAGATTTCAAGCGATTAAGCGGTCAATTCATCACCGAAGACTGCTGAGCATACGAAATCAGAGCTGGCCTTCAGTTCTAAGATTTGCCATATAGGAAGAGTAATCAGAGGAATATTGAAATAATCAACCCTCAGTTCACGTTTAACCATTGCTATGAAAATGAAATATCTTCTCACCGGCTGTCTTTTGGCAGGCCTGGCTTGGGCTCCGGCTCGAACCTGGACCAGCTCCGACGGCGAAAAAACCTTTGAGGGCGACCTCAGAAGCTTTGATGATGCTACTGGCAAAGTAACCGTACTAGTCAACGGAAGACAAATCGTCTTCGACAAAACAAAACTCTCTGAAAACGACCAAGGTTTTCTCGCAGAGTGGAAAGCCGAATCCGAAAAGCCTACTGCTAGTGAAATTCTCACCGAACAAAAAATTGGCCAGAAACTAACCGACAAAGTTCTCAGTCGCTTGGACGGGAAAAGCTTCAAAAAAGCCAGCCTCGAAAAAGCTCCTGAATACTATCTCGTCTACTTCTCAGCTTCTTGGTGACCTCCTTGTCGCGCTGCAGCTCCACAGTTAGTGGAGAAATACAATAAGCACATTGCAGATGTTCCAAATGTCGAATTCATTCACCTCTCTCTCGACAGAGAAACAGATCCAGCCGAAGAATGGGCTGCAAAAGAAGCTTTCCCTTGGCTCACCGTCCTCCCCGAAGACGCCGAGAAAAGCGGCTTAAATGAATACAAGACCACCAACTCTGTTCCCGAATACCACCTCATCGATGGCGAAGGCAATACTGTCGCAAAAGGCAGCGCCGCATCCTTCGCTAAAATTGACGAGATAGCTTCCGCAGAAAGCGAATAACCAAACCATCTCTTTGCTAATTCTCTAACAAACGAGCTTCCTTTATGGAGGCTCGTTTTTTTAACACCCTCTCCCCCTCCCTGATGCAACAAAGAGAAGAATAAAGCGCCTTTATACCATTTGAGCAGTTAAATCGTGGTAATGGTCGGAGCACAGCTTTTCGAG
>CAZUEC010000343.1:0-2831 GCA_964618865.1 uncultured Roseibacillus sp.
TTACCAGTCGAATCAATTTCTAGATCAAAGACCCCATCCGCAAAAAAGGTAGTCCCATTGGTCTGCACGTAATTAGGACCAAAGCCTCCATCTAAGTTATCCCATGTTTCACTAACAGGATCGTAGGCCGCAACATTACGAGCAGGAAGATTCGTCGAACCAACCGTTGTAAAATTACCTCCGACAAAAATGCGTCCATCAGGATGAAGCGCCATCGTAAGAATGACTCCATTACCTCCAATGCTCACTTCATCTCCGCTTTCACCACTCGCTCCCGAAGAATCCACTCCTCCCGCAAAATCAGTCCAAGACGAACCATCCCATCGCATCAAACCAGAATCGGTTCGCGTCGCTGCGATCAAGTCACCATTGGGCAACACCAATAAGCCGTCAACTTGTCCACCAGTCCCGCCTCCAACTGGACTCCAAACACCTGTGCTCACACTGCCCCCTGGACCAAGTTCATACTGGAGGATGAAACGCTCATTCACGGGAATGGAAGAAAGAGTAAAGTTCCCCCCAACAAAGATAGAATTCCCTTCTCTAGCCACCGCAAGGACGCGACCATTCACGGGGCCATTATCCCAACTATCAGCCGTTAGTAAACAAACCTCCCATATAGAGGTAAGTATCAGAACTCAGCATCGCGAACGCTTCTCCGCGATGATCAGTTTCATCATAAAACCAATGCTGATCGTCTGCAACTTGCGCGGAAAGCGGAGCAGCCAACGCAGCTGCCAAAAATAGATTTAAGTTCATATTCCTTATATTGTTGTTCGTTTTTGAAATTGGTTTCCCAGAATGACCGCCAAAAACGACCATCCTACATCCCTTAGCTGGCTTTTCGCGCTGAAATTACATGGAAAATTGCTTTTTCTCGCCACGCTCCAGTCGGGCAGACCGCTCTCCATCCGCCTCGAAACACACAAACAAAAGCTTTGCTCTTCCTGCTCTCTTCGCGATGAATAAGGCTCCCAATGCCTTCTCCTCCCCGTGCCTGGGCCGAAGTTGATCTCTCGGCCCTCGACCATAATCTCACCCTTGCGGCCTCCCACTCGGGCCAAGCGGTGATGGCCGTTCTCAAGGCAGGAGCCTACGGCCACGGTCTCATCGAATTAGGTCGCTACCTCGATCACAAAGGCCTTCCCTTCTTTGGAGTAGCCAATGTGGAAGAGGCACGAACCTTGCGCGAGGCGGGAGTCAAAACTCCCATTTACCTCCTCGGCGCGACTCTACCCGAAGAACGAGAGGAAGTGGTTCAGCAAGGTTGGGTTCCTTGCCTTTCTTCACTTGCTGAAATTGACGACTTTGCCCGTATCTGTTCCAAGCACCAGAGCAACCTTCACGCTCACCTTGCCATCGACACCGGCATGGGTCGCGGAGGTTTTCTCCCTCAGCAATTGGAAGAAGCGCTCAATCACCTTTCCACCGCAGCGAACAAGGTCATTCAAGTCAAGGGTCTCGGCTCGCACCTGCCCTCTGCCGATGAGGATCCCGAGTTTACCCGTCAACAGTTTGCGCAATTCGAGCAACTGGCTGCTCAGATTCCTCACCAAGACGACTTCCACTTTCATCTCTCTAACAGCGCCGGCTTACTCGACTACCAATCGGCTGTTACGAATCTCGTGAGGCCAGGATTAATGCTCTATGGCGTTTCCCCTCTCCCTCATTGGCAGGAAAAACTGCGCCCCGTCATGACTCTCAAGTCACGCGTTTCTCTCATTCGCAATCTACCCGCCGGCCATGGCGTGAGTTACGGTCGCTCGACCATCTTAAAACAAGACACCCGAGTCGCCACTATCGGTATCGGTTATGGAGATGGACTTCCCCGCGCAATTTCGGGACAAGAAGCTTACTTACTCATCAATGGTCACAAGGCCCCTTTGCTTGGGCGGGTCACCATGGACCAAATCATGGCCGACGTCTCCCAAGTGCCCAACTGTACGGTCGGTGACGAAGTCGAGCTCTTTGGCCCCAACCTCCTCGTCAGCCAAGTGGCCGAATGGGCCGGTACCATCCCTTGGGAAATCCTTACCGGAATCACTCCTCGGGTGACGAGAATTCATCTCCAGCCAAAGGACTAGCCATTTCTCGCCAGCATAGGTAGAAGGGCGGTATGAATTTAACCGTCACAGGCCGCTCCGGTCGCATGGGCCAGTCCGTCATTGCCGCTATCGAAGCCGAGGCTAACGCCGTTCTTCATTCCACTCACGACAAAGGCGAAGACCTTCCCGCAGCCCTGACAGGCTCCCAAGGAGTCATCGACTTCACCCTGCCCTCCCTCACCGATGATCTTCTCGAGAAAGCGCTCGCAGCGGGAACTCCTCTCATTATCGGCACCACCGGCCATACTGACGAGCAGCGCGCTGCCATTGCTAAGGCCGCAGAAACTCTCCCCATCGTTTTTGCCTCCAACTATTCGGTCGGAGTGAATACCCTCTTCTGGCTCACTCGCCACGCTGCACGTATTCTCGGTAATGAAGCCTTCGACATCGAAGTGACCGAAATGCACCACCGCCACAAAGTAGACGCGCCTTCCGGAACTGCTCGCACTCTCCTCGAGGTTCTCAATGAAGAAACCAACACCTCTTACAAAGAAGACATCGACCACGGCCGCGTCGGCGAAACCGGCCCTCGCCCGCAAGGTCGCATTGGCATGCACACCCTACGTGGTGGCGATGTCGTCGGTGACCACACCGTCATGTTCGCTGCCGATGGCGAGCGCGTTGAACTCACCCACAAAGCCTCCTCCCGCATGACCTTCGCTAGCGGCTCCGTTCGCGCCGCCCTTTGGCTCCAAGGTAAGCCCGCAGGTCTATACAGCATGCAAG
>CAZUEC010000344.1:0-2809 GCA_964618865.1 uncultured Roseibacillus sp.
CTCTTGGCCTTAGTCATCTGGATTCACCAAGACCTCAGTTCACTCATACTGTTCCTCGTCCCCTCTATTTTTTTCCCCGTCTGAGGGAACTTCTGCTAACTCCTCTGTTTATTAGCGGAACTCTACGGCAAAGCCTTATCCAAAGACCTTCATCTCCGAAGACTCCTTTACTGGGCCGGAGTCATCTTCTCTATTCTCATCATAGCAGGATTTGCTATTCTAGCATCGATAACAACGTCGTTTGGACTAGTCGATTAACCTTTATCATGCACCCCATCTACATCTGCGGACCAACTGCTTCAGGGAAGTCTAGCCTTGCCCTAGAGCTCGCAGCCCAACTCGATGGGGAAATCGTCAATGCCGATGCCTATCAACTTTATCAAGGACTAGAGATCATTACCGCTTGCCCTAGTAAAAAAGAACAAGCCCATGCCCCCCATCATCTATACTCCGTCCTCGCAACAACTGAAACTCTCGATGCCAATCGCTATCGCCAAATGGCCCTACCTATCATCGCCGAAATCCAATCTCGCGGAAAAACCCCTCTCATCGTCGGCGGCTCTGGACTCTATCTCAAATTCCTGACTCATGGCCCCTCACCCGTCCCTTCCGGTGATGAAAAAATCCGCACTGAACTCGAAACACTCTCCATGAGTGAACTGACGCAACGTCTCCAAGAACTCGATCCTGTCGAAGCCAACCAGATCAACCTCAAAAACCGACGCTACCTCACCCGCTCGTTAGAACTTTGCCTCCTCACCGGTCAACCAGTCTCCCAACTTCGCTTAAAATGGGAGCAACCCGACCCTCCTCATCTAAAAGGCATCTACTTACAATGGCCTCGAGAAGAACTCGCGCAACGCATTGCCGAACGCACAGAACTCATGCTCAGTAAAGGCGCATCTGCCGAAGTTGCCGCCCTCCCCACAACTGCCACCACAGCAGCAAAAGCCATCGGAATCGCTGAAATCCAAGCACACCTCACGAATCAACTCACCAGAGAGGAAACCAAGGAACGGATCACGATCGCCACTCGCCAATACGCTAAACGTCAGCGAACATGGTTTCGAAAAGAAAAATGGCTAACGCCAATCGATAGAAACAAATTACCAAAATCCTTCGATAACGACTTTTTCAAGTTTGAAATCGAAGAACCAACATAGAAGAATCTTTCAAAATGCGCACCTCGGATCGTTATCTCGGAAAACAAGTATTCACTGGCACCATCATGGCGGTGGTTCTTCTCTGCGTAATTTTAGTGATGGGCATATTATTTAACAAACTGCGTGAACTTGTTGTCGAAGCACAAGCTCCTCCCGAGTTAGTGGCAAAGTTCCTACTCTACACCTTGCCTTACCCCCTCATGTTCGCTCTTCCTCTTGGTTTTTTAGCAACTGTTCTTCTCACCGTAGGACGCCTCTCTTCTCAAAATGAATTGATCGGCTTTCGCACCTCAGGCACCAGTTTATCCCGTCTCACCGCGCCCATCTTCATTCTGGGATTATTCTTCAGCATCCTCTGCTGGTTTGTAGCTGGAGTTGCCTCGCCACTAGCCAAACTGAATTCACGCAAACTCCTCTACTCCGCACTTAAGCAAGACCCACTATCCCATCTCGCCTCCGGCACACAAACCAAACGACCGGAATTCCAAACCTTCGTCACTGAAAAAAAAGATAAAACCCTCCACGGCTTCCACTTCTACTTCCTCTCTGACGACAAACGAAACCCAGTCCCCGAAACCTACGTCTACGCCACCGAAGTTGGCCTCGAAGTAGAAGAACAGAAAGAAGAAGATGTCAGCAACTTCATCCTCTCCCTTCAAGACGCCTTTATCGAAGAACTCGTCCCCTCTGAAGAAGGAGTACAAGGCAACTTTTTCACGGCATCCACTGCAGAACCCTGGCCCCTAGCCCTTCCCACCAAAAACATTCCAGACAAACCCAGTCATCGCACCAACTTTAAACTCTTCCAGCAACTTGCTAAGCCACGTGACGAAAAACAATTAGCAAAAATCTTAACCGAACTTCAAAAAAGACACGCACTTTCCCTCGCCTGCTTTTCATTCGCTTTCATCGGAATCCCTCTCGGAATTACTTCAAGAAGAAAAGAAAGCGCCTCAGGACTCGTCATCGCAATTATCGTAGCCCTCATCTATTTCGTCCTCTTACTCACTGCTGAGAACTTTGAGCGTCAACCAATCCTCTGCTCGATCATGATGTGGCTTCCAAACATCATCTGCGTCGTCCTCGGACTCCACCTCCTGCGCCGAGCTAGCAACCGATAAAAATAACCGGAAACTTCAGTCGCGTCGTTCAATCGCGTCGAATACGAATTATCGTTTCTCCTGGCCGGTAGAGATCAAGCAAATCTCGGCCTCTCAATTCTTGAAACTCAAGATCGTTTCGCAAAGCACTAAGCTCACGGTTTTTTTGATCTAACAATTCTAACGCCACCTCCTCTTCATGCTGCGTCGACTCCAATTCAGTTTCTAACTCCTGCAACACCTGCCATTGAGGAAAAACCGTTACCCCCACCGCCACACAGATCAAAATCAGCAAAAGAACGAACGCTCCCCGGTTCAAAAACGCAATACTCTTCGTCCGAGCCTCCATCACCTGCCGAGATGGTTTACGCTTCCGCGCCTTTCCTCGACCTGCCTTGTGACGAGTCGTCTTTCTTCGTGTAGCCATCAAAAAGAATTAATAATCGATTTATTTAAGATTTGCAAAATAAAAAGAAAACTCCAAAGCACAGAACCTAGACCGTTTTCCAAAAGTTCGTTCGTTTATCGCCGAGAGAGAATTTCTTG
>CAZUEC010000345.1:0-2803 GCA_964618865.1 uncultured Roseibacillus sp.
GTCGTCCCCGTGCACGCATAATCAATGATTTACAGGTTTGTTATTTAGGAGGAGGGAGCCAGCCAAGAGCGACTAAAAAGCGGTCGCTTTCTGCGAGGGTGGCGGTGAAATTTTTGCCACGGTTAAAGAAGCCGTGACCTTGTTTGGGGTAGGAGACGAGGGTGACTGGGCGGTTGGCTTTTTTGAGAATGGTCTCGAATGCTCGGGCGGTTTGAAAGTCTACGGTGGTGTCTCCGGTGCCGTGCATGATGAGGGTTGGAGGGGTGTGTTTGCCAATATGATGGCAGGGAGAAAGGAGTTCGGGTTTGATGCCGAGGTCTCGATTTTTGCCGTAGCTGACTTTCCACTCACCAAGATCTGCTAAGAGGGTGACGGGGTTGAAGAGGATCATGGCGTTGGGGCGTTCGTCACTTCCCAAGCCAGAGAGGGTTCCGGTGCAAGCGGCGACGTGTCCTCCTGCGGAGCCGCCAGCAGCACAAATTCGATTAGGATCGATTCCGAGTCGTTTTGAATTTGCGCGAACCCATGCTAAGCAGGCTTTCCCGTCTTTGACGCATTCGACAGGCTTGACGCCTTGGCGTTTATTGACGCGATAGTCAGCGCAGATGGCAATCATTCCTCGCTTTGCGAGGTGACGGCTTTGTTTTTGAAATTGTTCGGGCGAGCCGCCTTTCCAGCCTCCTCCAAAAAAGAAGATGATGGCGGGTTTTGGGTGTTCCAGGTCAGATTCGCCGAGGAGGTAAAGCTTGAGTTCGGTGTCTGCGACGGTGCGATAGACTTCGACGCGTGCGTCTTTTATCTGGGGGGGATAGGCAAAGGCGAAGAGGGTTGGGCAGAATAGGAGAGAGATGAGAATGGTGTTTAAGGGGGTCATTGGATGTGGGGTTATTCTTGAATGATGCGAATGGCTGTTGGTGAGTCTGAGGTATAGGTGGCTTGTTGTCTGAGGTCGAGAGGTTGTTTGAGAATCTGGACAAAGAGTTTTTCTTTCCATTCGTCGGGGGGTGTTTGGTGCGAGGGTGATTTTGATGGATTTGATTTGGCGATGGTTGGCGGAATTGGGATTTGAGTTTCGGAGCAAGGGGGTGAAAGCTCTTAGAAATGTCTATTGAGCAGTACGCCAACCGCTTTGTCTGTGATCTGGTGGCCTATGAGCCAGGGAAGCCGATTGAGGAGACGGCCCGAGAGTTAGGTCTAGATCCGGAGTCTATTGTGAAGTTGGCAAGTAATGAGAATCCATTAGGGCCATCTCCTTTGGCTCAGGAGGCGATGGCGAATGCGAGCCGGGAGATGCATATTTATCCTGATGGTGGGGGGGTGCGTTTGCGGTCGGCGCTGGCTGAGAGGCATGGGTTGGAGCTTGAGAATGTGGTGCTCGGAAATGGTTCGAATGAGATCATTGAGTTGTTGTGTCACTGTTTTCTTAATGAAGGGGCGGCTTTGATTGCTGCGGAACATGCTTTTGTGGTTTATCGGTTGATGGCGACTTTGTTTGGTGCGGAATATGTGGAGGTTCCGGATCCGGGATTTGTGCATGATTTGGATGCGATGGCTGCGGCGGTCACAGATCAGACGCGGTTAGTTTTTGTCGCTAATCCGAATAATCCTACGGGTACTTTGGTGGGGCAGAAGGAGATTGATGCCTTTCTGGACAAGTTGCCCGAGCATGTGATTGCGGTATTTGATGAAGCGTATTACGAGTTTTTGGAAGAGGCTCCGAACACGGTGAAGTATGTGAAAGAGGGTCGGAATGTGGTGGTGATGCGAACGTTTTCGAAAGCACAAGGTTTGGCGGGGCTTCGCATCGGGTATGGAATGGCTCCGGCTCATTTGGCTGGGATTTTGCAAAAAGCTCGCCAGCCTTTTAATACAAATGAGCTTGCTCAAGTGGCGGCCTTGGCTGCGATTGCAGACACTTCACATGTGGAGGCGACGGTTAGAAATAATAAGGTGGGTCGCGATTTGTTCGAGAAGACTTTTGCGCAAATGGAATTGGAGTTTGTGGCCAGTCACGCCAATTTTGTTTTGGTCAAAGTGGGAGATGGAGATCGGGTCTTTGCTGAGATGTTAAAGAGGGGAGTTATTGTGCGGGCAATGCGTGGTTATAAATTACCGGAATGGGTTCGGATTTCGGTGGGAACACCGGCTGAGAATGAGCGCTGTTTGAGGGTTTTGCGGGAGGTTTTGGCGTTGGTCTAATTTTGCTTCGAAGTTTATGTCTGAAACACCGGCAATGAGAACCTTCCAATGCTGCCATTGTGGAGTGGATATTCAGATTCCTGCTGATCTGCCGCCGACGACTGCTCCTTGTCCAAAGTGTAAGCAGGTGGTGACTTCGCCTGCTTTGGAGGAAGAGGAGGTGGTTCCGGTGTTGCATCCTGTTCAGGATTCGGGGAGTTCGGGGAGGAGGGAGCCTTCAGTAGCAGCAGAGGAGCTTAGTGAAGCTGTAGAAGCAGTTGATTCTGGGGCCGTTATTGAAGGTCAGGATTCTCTTCAAAAGAGTGGAAGGGAAGGAGCTTGGCGTTTGTTGTTACCGATTGGTTTGTTGGGGTTGGGGATGATGGTGGTTGCTTTTGTTTTTTTGAGGTCTGGTGGTCGTCAGGAGGAAGTTGTGCAGTCGGGAGAGAGTTCTCTCTCGAAGGTGGAAGAACGTCGAGAGATTAGTTATCGAGAGCAAGGTTGGGTGGAGGAGGCGAAGGAGGTCCTTCGTCGTTTTTTAACTACGGAAAGTGTCGAAGAGAGAGCTGCTCTAACTATCGGGGGGAGTGAGAACGAGGCGAGGATGGCGAGACTGGATGAGAGT
>CAZUEC010000346.1:0-2801 GCA_964618865.1 uncultured Roseibacillus sp.
GCTACGTGGTGTCCTTTGGCGATGTGGTGTTCCTTACCCCTCAGATCGTAACTGAGACTTTGCGCGCGATCCGAGAGGCCGATGCAGATATTGTTCTGCATTATGTGGAGCGCCAGACCTTTGTGGATGCAGATCTTCCTGCAGAACGCACATACATCCCGATCGGAGGGAAGTTCTACACGGGGACGGGGATCTACTACGTGCGAAAATTTTCCAAGGTCTTCTCGAGCTTGGATAAATTGGTGGAAATGCGGAAAAACCGGAAAGATCCACAAGGAATTCTACGGGTGATTGGCTGTGAGGGGCAGGATTTTCCCGCTATTGAGGCGGCTTTGAGTAAGCATTTAGACGCGAAGGTCCGCATTTTGATTTCACCTCACGCTGGCATGGGGATGGATGTGGACAAGCCATCGGACTATGCTTTAGCGAGAAGGATTCTTGCTCCGCCTTCGGAGTGATCTTTTGGTAGTCGTTCTATGCGCTGGTGCAGCTGATTATGAAGTGACCTTGACCTTGGTTTTCGGTGGTGAATTTAACGGGGAGGAATTGTTCGATTACGGAGATATTAGTGGGAACGTGGTCGTCGGGGGGCCAAAAAGGGGTCAGGGCATGTGGCGCAGATTTGCCTGTTTCTTTTGAATGAAGCCGGGTTTTTGCCGGGGCGTTTGATTCAGACCGCTCCTCCTTTAGGGAAGTTGCGCAAAGGGGATGCTGGGAATGGACGTTATTCTCTTATCGATCTTGATTTGTCGCGTTACGACGCTTTGACCAGTCGTTTTGCGAAGGAGTTGTTAGAGGGGGCCGATTTCTTGAAGAGTGGGATTGTCACTCGGAATGAGGAGTTCAATCACCTCATTGAGCGCATTGAGCAAGTGGCTCTGCGATCACGTGCGCCCATTCTGATCACGGGGCCGACGGGGGCAGGGAAGAGTCATCTTGCGCGGCGCATTTACGAACTTCGTAGTGAGCGCACAGAACTCGAGGGCGAGTTTGTGGAAGTCAATTGCGCGACTTTGACTGGCGATACCGCTGCTTCCACTCTGTTTGGTCATCGCAAAGGAGCCTTTACCGGAGCGCAATCTGATCGGCCAGGTCTCTTGCGGGCAGCTCATCGAGGGATGTTGTTTTTAGATGAAATCGGAGAACTCGGCCTTGATGAGCAAGCGATGCTCTTACGTGCCTTAGAGGAAAAGACCTTTTTACCAGTGGGGGCGGATAGCCCAGTCAAAAGTGACTTTCAGCTCATCGCAGGAACGAATCGTGATTTGGGTCAATTGGTTAGTGAGGGCATGTTTCGCGAGGATTTGTTAGCTCGGATTCATTTGTGGAGCTTTGCGCTGCCGGCTTTGCGGGAGAGACGAGAGGATATTGCTCCGAATTTGGAGTATGAGCTGGATCAGTTTGTGCAACGGGAGGGGCGAGAAATTTCTTTTAACAAAGAGGCTAGGGCGGTCTTTCTCCGCTTTGCAGAAGAAGCCGATACCCCTTGGCGGGGCAATTTTCGGGATTTGAATGCGGCGGTCACTCGCATGGGGACTTTGGCGAATCGGGGGCGTATTCGGGTGCAGGATGTGGAGGAGGAGATCACCCGCCTGGGTCAGTCTTGGCATCCTGCTGGTGAGGGGAAGGATGGAGGAGGAGTTGATTTGAGAGAGGTCTTTTCCGCTGAAGAACTTGCTGGGATCGACATCTTTGACCAAGGGCAAATCGAGCAAGTTCTCACCGTTTGCCGACGCTCGAAGAGTTTGGCGGAAGCGGGGAGGGAGTTATTTGCCGCATCGCGGCTCAAGAGGGCAAAGCCCAATGACTCGGATCGGGTGAAGAAGTTTCTCGAGAAATGGGGAATCGTGGAGGCAGCAGGAATTCGCTGAGGGCATGGCGGCTTTTGGGGGTAAGCTTTTTGGAGATTCGCTTATGGGTCTGAGCAGGCGATTGAATTGGCTATTTCAGTGAAAAGAGCACTGGAGCTAATTGAGTGGCTAGATTTGATAGCTTTTTTTACCCGCAGCGTATCAGTCATAGCTTTTATGAAAACGATCCTCACCAGCTTGGCTTGTCTTTCTCTGGCCGGCTTTAGCCTTGCTGAAGAAGAACCCTCAGTTGAAAAAATTAATATGTCCCCGGCTGCCGATGCGGTTTCTCTTTTCGACGGGGAAAGCCTCACGCACTGGAAGCCAAAGAAGGGAGATGAAGCTTTTTGGTCGGTTAAAGGAGGCGAGATCTGTGGCGGCAATTTGAAAAAGAATGTTCCGCGCAATGTTTGGCTGATTTCCGATAAAAATTACGAAAACTTTGAGCTCACCTTTGCGGTGAAGTTCACGGATGGGGGCGGACCAGGCCTTAAGAACTCTGGGGTGCAAGTGCGTAGTCTTCCGGATTCCAAAGGAATTTGTGGTTATCAAATTGATGCCGGCCCTACACGTGATGATAAGATTATCAACGATGGTCTTGGTTACTGGGGCAACATTTGGGACGAGCACCGTCGCGGAGGAATTGTGGTCGCAGAGAACCAAGAGCAGCTCATGGCGAGCATCAAGCAATATGATGGCTGGAACTATTATAAGGTCATCTGCAATGGAACGAGCATCAAAACCTGGATCAATGGGATCCTCGCTCATGACTATGTTGAGGAGAATCCTAAGGTGGCGGCCGACGGGATTCTTGCCTTGCAAGCTCATCGCGGAGGAAAGTTCCTTGTGCACTTTAAGGATATTGCAATTAAGGAGCTCTCTCCCACGGAGGGGTCTCCCAAGTGGACTGATAAAGGGATTCTCAAAGGTCGCACTAAGAAAGGTAAGAAG
>CAZUEC010000347.1:0-2791 GCA_964618865.1 uncultured Roseibacillus sp.
CTTGTCCCCCTCGCGGCCCGAGACCCAATCAAACAACCCAATGCCGTAGACGATGCTCAGGGCCTTGTCCCAGCTCCCCCCAACCCCCTTCTTCCCGAAAGAGACTCTCCGCGAAAAATCGTCAAAACCCGCTACCAGCGCTTCGAAGAAACCGTCCTCACCGCAAACAATGAAGAATTCGCCGACTACTTCTTCAGCGCTGTCGCCCTCTCACACGACCCTCATTCCGACTACCTCAGCGTCAAAGAAAACGAACGCTTTGACCGCGAACTCAAAAACCAACTCACCGGCATTGGAGCCGAACTCGCCTCCCAACCTGATGGCTCAACCTTGGTTTCAGGAATTATTATCAACGGCCCCGCTCATCGCCAAAACAAACTCAAACCCAATGACCGCATCGTCGCCATTGACTCCTTAAATAACGGCAACATCACCGACATCACCTACCTCCCCATCGAACGAGTCGTCGGACTCATTCTCGGACAAGAAAACACCTCCGTCGCCCTCATCATCGAAAACCGTGACCCCAAAGATAACAAACGTCGAAAAATCATTATTCAAAGAGGCAACGTAAACCTCAAAGATGCCGCCGCTTCCGCCGAAATCGTACGCATTGCTCAGCCCAAAGGACCACCCAAGATTCTCGGATGGATCACCATTCCCAGCTTCTATCTCGACCCCATCGACTTCGAACCCAGTGTCTACAAAGACGTCAAAAGCCTCATCAACCGCCTCAAGCACGAAAATGTAGACGGCATCGCCCTCGACCTCCGAGGAAATGGTGGCGGCTCCTTAGACGAAGTACCTAAAATAGCTGGCCTCTTCCTCCCAAGAGGACCCATCGTGCAAACCCTCAATCAAAGACGGGAAACCAAAACCCTGCAATCCACTCTCATCAAACCTGACTACAACGGACCACTCGTCGTCGTCACCGACCGCAACAGCGCCTCCTCCAGCGAAATCCTAGCTGGAGCCCTTCAAGACTACAACCGAGCCATTCTAGTCGGCGAAACATCCACCTTCGGAAAAGGCACCGTCCAAGCCAAAATGGGAGTCGCTAACTTTCTTCGCTTTATGCAAAATCCCGCCCGCGCAGGAGACATCAAAGTGACCGTCCAAAAATTCTACCGCGTCACCGGAAGCTCAACCCAACTCAAAGGCGTCGTTCCTCACATCATCCTTCCTTCGCTCAACGAAAGCCGCGAAATCGGCGAACGTTATCTTCCCTACGCCCTTCCCCACGACAACATCCGACCCGCACGCAACTTTAAACCCCTTCCTTTTCGAGAACTCTTCCTCCCCCAAGTCTCAGAAAATAGTCGCCAAAGAGTCCAAGCCTCTCCCGAATTCCAATACATCCGAGATGACCTAACTCAGTTAAAAGGCGACCCCTTCAAAAACCTCGTTTCTCTCAACAAAGAAAAACGCACCGCAAAAACTATCGCAAAAAATGAAGCCGCCAAATCGCGGAATATCAAAAGACACTCCCGCTTCATAGAAACAGAATGGCAAGACCTCCAACGATTTCACTTCTTAAGGCTCACCCTTGACGACCTCGATCTCCCCAAACTCCAAACCGTCGACCGAGCAAGAGACTCCAATGCAACTATGCTACGCGCTCCCAACTCCGAACGCGATGCAAATACCCCTCCAGATTGGCCAAGCGGAATTGACCCCGTAAAGCGAGAATCCCTCGCCATCTTAGCCGACATGATCAAAGCCAAAAAAGAAGACGACCAACTTCAGAAACTCAAAAAAACCGTAAACGGCTTTATCACTCCCTAAACTCCTTTTTTGAGGGAACCCCTAAATTCACCTTTTTCGACTGCAGCAACTCTTTGACTTCTTCATTCTCTTCAGAGCCGGACCACCAACGACTCTCAAGAAAAAAGGGCAAAACTAGCAATCCAATCACCGCTGCAGCCCCCAAAATCCCCAACACACAGTGATTTTTCAAAAGTAGCTCAACTCTCATCAATGTAACTAGACCAATAGAGTCACCTCTATGTCACAGTTTTCCTAATTATTTATTTTTATAAAATTTTAACACACAGGGACAAGTATGGCCTCACTCATCCCGTGTATCTTCTTTTTATCATTGGGAACAATAGTCGCTAGGCAGCCACCCAACTTCACAGAACCCGAATGCACAAAATAATAAGGACATAGCCTCGCCCGTCCTTTCATCACCTTCACCTCCCCAGTCTCTCTCTCAAAATAAGGATGCTCGATCACCTTAGCCTCCCGAAACTGCTGCATCATCCAAGGCCGACTCCCAAAATCATCCAAAGCCTTTTGAATCAAAGCATCCCAGTTCTGAGCCGACTCATCATGCCCAATGTAAACACCTCGACTCCCCCAAGCAAGCTCACTAAATCCCGACACCTTTAACACCAGTCTTCTCTCTTTTTGGCTCAACTTCCCAACTTCAGCCCAAGCATTCACCCCCAGCTCAGGCAAAGCCGCATGGGGCGGCAACGGAGTCGGATCAAGCCCCCAACCCATCGGAATCCACTTTTTAAGCAACTCCAACTGTTTCCCCCGCAACTCCTGCTTCCAAATCTCCTGAAGCCCAGGATAATGCAAAAGAGCCAACCACAACTTCTCCTCAAAAAGAGGTTTCACCGGCGGAGTCAAATTCCGCTTACCAAGACGACTCTCCAGCTCCGGAATCGACTCCCAATCGAACAGCTCAAAAAATCGATAACCAGCCTCTCCTCGCCACTCCTCAGCCCGTGAGACAATCACCCCCTCCATCTGTTCCGCCAACCACTCCATCTCAGGACGATAA
>CAZUEC010000348.1:0-2780 GCA_964618865.1 uncultured Roseibacillus sp.
GAATATCGCGTGTAATTTCCTCTGGACCCAATTTGGTGTCCCGAGCAGCAACATCAAACTCGGAGATGTGAATCGAAGTGTAAACGTCATCTTTCACGATGCGCTCAGAAATCACAATCGCATCCTCAAAGTTATAACCGTTCCATGGCATGAAAGCCACCAGCACGTTCCGACCGAGAGCAAGTTCCCCTTCTTCGGTATTCGGACCATCGGCCAAGACATCACCAACTTTGATTTTCTTACCCTTCGCTACGATCGGCTTCTGATTAATGCACGAACCGGAGTTCGAGCGCATGAACTTACGAAGCGGGTAAACAAAAATCCCTTTATCAGGATCAGTTTTAAGAATTTCAGGAGTACTCAGGAATTTCTCATCAGAAATCGGAAGCTCTCCATCCTTGGTTGTGACAATGTATTCCGCAGTCGCTGCAGCCACAACGCCATCACCTTCGGAGACAATCACAGCTCGAGAATCACGAGCCGCTTTACCTTCCAAACCAGTCCCCACATAAGGAGACTCGGAAACAAGAAGAGGCACCCCCTGACGTTGCATGTTCGCACCCATCAGAGCGCGGTTCGCATCATCGTGTTCGAGGAAAGGAATCATCCCTGCTGCAACCGAGACCAGTTGCTTCGGAGAAACATCCATATACTGCACTTCCTTGGGCTCAACCTCGAGGAATTCACCACGCTCACGAGCAGTGATACGTTCTCCCTCGAAGACCCCTTTATCATCAATCGGATTGTTCGCCTGCGCGATGAGGAATCCTTCCTCTTGATCTGCGGTCAGGTACTCAATATTTTTAGTCACCTTCCCGTTCTTCACTTGGCGATAAGGAGTCTCGATGAATCCAAATTCATTAATTCGAGCGTAAGTACACATCGAGTTAATGAGACCAATGTTAGGACCTTCCGGAGTTTCAATGGGGCAAATCCGTCCATAGTGAGACGGGTGCACATCGCGCACTTCAAAACCCGCGCGATCACGGTTGAGTCCACCCGGTCCAAGAGCTGAGAGACGACGCTTGTGCGTCAATTCTGCCAGCGGATTGGTCTGGTCCATAAACTGAGAAAGCTGAGACCGTCCAAAAAAGTCGCGCACAACCGCACTCAAAGCTTTTGGATTGATCAACTTCTGAGGAGTCATCCCCTCGATATTGACATCAAATAAAGTCATCCGCTCCTTCACCAAACGCTCAGTTCGAGCCAAGCCGACTCGGCACTGATTGGCTAAAAGCTCGCCCACCGCCCGCACGCGACGAGAACCAAGGTGATCAATATCATCAAGAACACCATCACCCTTCTTCAATTTAAGAAGATACTTAGTAGCAGCGAGAAAATCCTCGGCCACCATGATACGCTCATTGTGGTCTACTTCTAAACCAAGCTTCTGGTTAATCTTATAACGACCCACTCGAGTGAGATCGTATTTTTTAGGATCAAAGAAGAGACGCTTCAACAAAGCCCGAGCATTAGCGGCAGTCGGTGGATCTCCTGGTCGTAACTTCTTATAGATATCTTTAAGTGCAGACTCCTCATCATGCGCTGGATCTTTTCGAAGCGACTTGAGAAGAATTTCGTCCTCAGTGGAATCAATGACCTCAAGAGTCTTCACTCCCAATGCCAAGAGCTGATTCACAACCCCGATCGACATCGGCTCATAAGCACGTGCCACCACAATTTCGCCATCATGAATATCCTCAAAAGGAACCTTAGAAGCCAAATCGTCTTCATCCATGCCAGCGCTGAGCTTGAGCTTTTGCACGGTGTAGAAATTTTCTACGATGTCCCGGTCAGTAGGATAACCGAGCGCACGAAGAAAAGTAGTCGCCAAGAACTTTCTCCGGCGGCGACGACGATCAAGATAAACGTAGAGCAAATCGTTGGTATCAAACTGAGTCTCCAACCAAGAACCTCGGTCAGGAATAATGCGGAAAGAATGAAGAATCTTACCATTAAGGTGAATCGATGTTTCGAAACAAATACCTGGAGAACGGTGAAGCTGGGCCACAATCACCCGCTCAGCACCATTGATTACAAATGTTCCACGACGAGTCATCATCGGTAACTCTCCCATGTAAACTCGCTCCTTCTTAGTCGCACTTTCATCCTTCAACTTGAAGGTCACGTAAAGAGCAGAACTAAAAGTCTCACTTGAGCGCAAAGACTCCAGCGAACTCATCTTGGGCGACTCGATATCGTAAGCAACAAAGTCCAACTCAACAGTATCGTCGTAGCTTTTAATCGGGAAAACTTCCTTGAAAACCGCCTGCAGACCGGTATCGGCCCGTTGTGATGGAGGAATATCCTGTTGCAAGAAGTCTTCATAAGACTTGCTTTGGACCTCGATCAGGTTTGGTGGTTCAATGACCTCTTTGATTGTTCCGAAGTAACGGCGTTCCATCTTAGGTAGTATTTATTGAGTTGGGCGGTGGCGTGAGCGAACCGCGGTCTGTTGAATCAGGGCAGAGAAGGATTCTCTTATGTGAAAATTTTCGGTCGTTTGGCGAACTTTCCGACTTCTATTATCTGGCGAAACTTCTTTTAAAAAACGCTAAATAACAGAAGCCGAAAAGTCCGAGGAGGCACACAGCCTCCCCGGAAAAAAATCCGGTAATTACTTGAGCTCCACTTTGGCGCCCGCTTCTTCGAGAGCCTTTTTGGCCTCTTCAGCAGCTTCCTTAGCAACTCCTTCGACAAGTGCCACTGGAGCGCTTTCGACAAGTTTCTTAGCATCTGCAAGTCCGAGTCCAGACACAACACCGCGAACGGCCTTAATA
>CAZUEC010000349.1:0-2778 GCA_964618865.1 uncultured Roseibacillus sp.
GCACTAAGGGAGGGAATAAAATTTTCACTCTCTTAGAAAATTCCATCTCTAATAGAAACGAACCCTTGCAACTTTTTCTTAGGAAAACAATGACTCTTCTTTCGCAACCCTCTTGCCAAGCTCCAAGATGCTGCCTACCACTTTGACCATGCGACGCCTTTTCCCAGTCCTCGCTTCCTTGCTCGGTTGCTTCATCACAAACAGCCACCTGCAAGCTCATGAAGTAGAGCAACATTTCATGCGTCTCACCCTCGCCGATGATCACTTCGAGGCACGCCTAGAAATGGATGCCGGATACGCCCTTCCAGAACTGCGCAACCGTGAAAACGAAACACTCCCGACCGGCGCATGGTTCGCCACTCTTGATGAGACCGCCAAACAACGCATCATCGTAGAAGGAAAAAAATATCTCCGCCAAACCCTTCACTTTCACCTCAATGGCCTTCCCATAGAAACCGAAATCAAATTCGCTAAATGGGGCAGTGACTGGACCCAATACTTTGAACAACGTCTCGACACCTTCACCAGAATGGTCTGGACCATACGCTGGGACTACGGAGACGAACCAGGCGAACTAGAACTGTTTTGGTTAGAAAATGAAGATGGCCCCTCTCTCGCTCTCGCCACTGTTTCCCTTGCACGCGAGCTCCCCTTGGTCACCGTCTCACAAGGAGAAGTCTACTCCCTAGCCTACATCGATGGCTCCAAAAAAGCCGAACCCAAACTCGCCAAACAAACACTCCCCTTCTTTGGTTGGCTCAAGCAAGGCTTTCTCCACGTTGTCCCTCAAGGGCTCGATCACATCCTCTTTATCCTCGCCCTCTTTTTACTCAGTCCCAAGCTAAAACCCCTTCTCACCCAAAGCCTCGTCTTCACCCTAGCACACTCCATCACTCTCGGACTCACCGTAACCGGAAAAATCCCCTTTGATGCCAAAATCATCGAACCACTCATCGCCTTGAGCATTGCCTATGCCGCTATCGAAAATCTCTTTCTCAAAGAACTCAAACCTTGGCGATTAGGCTTAATCTTCGGCCTCGGCCTCCTCCATGGAATGGGCTTTGGCAGCGTCATGAGCGAACTCCCGTTAGATTCTTCTCACTTAATCGGACCCATCATCGGATTCAATTTAGGAGTAGAAGCAGCCCAAGTCACCATTCTCATCCTCGCGCTCGCCCTCACCACTTGGTGGCAGGAAAAAAAAGAATACCAATGGTTTCGCATCACCACCTCCCTCTTCATCGCTGCCACAGGACTATTCTGGACCGTCGATAGACTCATCTAAAAAAACCTTCTGTATATTTTAGATTTGAGTCTCGCCAAATGAACTCGGAAATATTATAAATTCGCGACTTTCCGCTTTAGTTCAATTTCAAGGACACTTGAGAAAAGCAGAAGCCCCCGTTCACCCTTTATATGAAAACTGCAATTGTCACCGGTTCGAGCGGCCTCATTGGCTCCGAAACCGTGAAAACTCTTCTTAAAAATGGCCATCGTGTGGTTGGAATCGATAACAACATGCGCGCCTACTTCTTTGGCGACGAAGCCTCCACTGCCGGCACCACCTCCGAGCTCCAAGAGCTTTCCGAAAATTTCATTCACGAACCCGCCGACATTCGAAACTTCGAAGCAGTTGCTAAAATTTTCCAAAAATATAGCAGCGATATCGACCTCGTCGTTCACACCGCAGCACAGCCTTCCCATGATTGGGCCGCCAAAGAACCCCTCACCGATTTCGGAGTCAACGCCACCGGCACCCTCCACATGCTAGAAGCCAATCGCCTCCACTCTCCGGAAGCAGTCTTCATCTTTACTTCTACCAATAAGGTCTACGGCGACCGCCCCAACGAACTTCCTCTCATCGAACAAGAACTCCGTTGGGAAATCGACCAGTCTCACCCTTACTCCATCGGAATTGATGAAAATATGTCCATCGACATGTGCAAACACTCCGTCTTCGGAGCCAGCAAAGTCGCCGCCGACGTCATGGTACAAGAATACGGAAAATATTTCGGCATGAAGACCGCAGTCTTTCGTGGTGGTTGCCTCACCGGCCCCGCCCATGCAGGAGCAGAACTTCATGGCTTCTTAGCTTACCTCATGAAGTGTATCGTCACCAAACGCCCTTACCGCATCTTTGGCTACAAGGGCAAACAAGTGCGCGACAACATCCACTCCCATGACCTCGTCAACGCCTTCATGCATTTCTATCATAAACCTCGAGTGGGCGAAGTCTACAACATCGGAGGCTCTCGTCACTCCAACTGCTCCATGATGGAAGCCATTCGCAAAGGAGAAGAACTCTCCGGCAACAAACTAGAATTCAGCTACCTCGAAGACAACCGAATCGGTGACCACATCTGGTACATTTCGGATGTTCGCAAATTTCAAAACCACTACCCAGACTGGAAATATGAATATGATATTGATGGCATTCTGGGTGAAATCTACCAAGCCTGCACAGGTTAGAGCTCACCCCCTTTGCGCTCCCCATCTCTCGGCGAAACCCTGAGCCCCCCTCTCTGCAGCGCAGTCACCCCTCATGAAGCCCAACGTTCTCATCACCTTTGATAGCCACACTCCCTATCTCGCCTTCCGGGTAAAGGCTCTTCAAGAAGAGATCGAAAAACGAAAGCTCACTGAAAAAATTCGCCTCCGAGTCTTACTCCTCTCCACCAAAGACCCCAACTACAATTGGCAAGAAGGTCAAATCGAATCGGAATACGGAGGCGTCCCCGTCACTATTTTCCCACACCAATTTCACGGTCTCGGCTTCCG
>CAZUEC010000350.1:0-2776 GCA_964618865.1 uncultured Roseibacillus sp.
CAAGAAATTCTCTCTCGGCGATAAACGAACGAACTTTTGGAAAACGGTCTAGTTTATGGGGTAGCCAGTTTTTTGAGTCAGTTCACGAAAGAGAGAGGAGAGTTGGGTGGTGATTGGGCCAGGTTGTTGATGATTGAAAATGGTGTCGTCGATGCGGTTGACAGTGACGATTTCTCCCATTGTGCCGGTGCAGAAGACTTCGTCGGCTTGGTGGATTTCTTGGGCGGGGATATCACGAATTTGTAGGGGGATATGATTTTTCTCGCAAAGCTTGATCACCGTGTCGCGAGTAATTCCAGTGGGACAAGCTTTGGTCGTTGAGGTGTGAATGGTGCCGTCTTTCACTAAAAAGATATGAGTGGCATTGGTTTCGGCGAGGTTGTCTTTGGTATCGAGCATCAAGGCATCGTCGGCTTCTGCGTCGTTGGCTTCGAGTTTAGCCAAGATGGAAGTGAGTTGGTTGCAAGAGTGAATGCGTTGGTCGAGAACATCTGCAAAGGGGCGTCGTTGTTTGACTGTGATGAGGAAGAGACCATTGAGGTCGTAAACGGGTGCTTTATGCTCCGCGAGGATGAAGAGGGAGCATCCTTCGGTATTGATGCGAGGGTCGAGTCCGGAAGTGTATTTGAGTCCGCGAGAAATGGTGAGACGGATGTGGACTGAATCATGCATTTGATTGGCGGCGAGAGTTTCGCGGAGGGCTGTGATGATTTCTTCTCGGGTGGGCATCCCTTGGTAACGAAGCATTTCAGCGCTTTTAAAAAGGCGGTCGAGGTGTTCTTCGAGTTTGAAGATTTTTCCTTTGTAAAGGCGTAGCCCTTCCCAGCAAGCGTCTCCATTTTGGACGGCAGAGTCGAAGGGGCTTACGCCTGCTTCATCGCGGTGGACAAGTTTGCCATTGAGGTAGACGATGAGGTCTTTGTTTTTCGAATTGTAGGTTTGAAGCATGTAGAAAAGTTAGCTGGCGAGTTCGAGAAGATTTTTTGGCTGCTTAGTAATGTTCGTATTCCCTTGTTCGTTGATAATAACGACGTCTTCGGTGCGGACTCCGAAGGCATCTGGTAAGTAAATACCGGGTTCAACGGTGAAGGCCATGCCGGGTTGGAGAGTTTCCTCTGGTGTTGTGGGAGAAAGATTGAGGCCGGGATCGTGGGTTTCTAAACCGATACTGTGCCCGAGTCCATGGGTGAAGCTGCGTTCATGGCCTGCTTGGGTGATAATGTCACGAGCGAGGTTATCAATCTCGCGGGTGGTGGCTCCTGCTTTCATGTGGGCGATGGCGGTTTCCTGAGCTTGGCCGACGATCTGATAGATTTCCTGCATGAGAGGGTTCGCTTTGCCGAGGCAAATGGTGCGAGTCATATCAGAGGCATAGCCCTGATAGATGACGCCGAGGTCGAGTAGGAGCATGGTGTTGCGTTCGATGATGGTGAGATCGGGTAAGTGATGAATCTCCCAGGCGTTTCCAGCGGTGGCGACGATGGGAGCGAAGGAGTAGCCATCGACTTCCTCGCGGCGGGCGATTTCGGTGAGGATGAGTCCTTGGAGGGCCCGCTCGGTCATTCCGGGTATGATTTGGGGTAAGAGGGAGGCGAAGATGTCTTCGTTGATGGTCTGTGATTGTTTGAGGAGTTCGATTTCGGTTGGGGATTTCAAGCGCCGAACTTGCTCGATGGAGGAATTGGGAATGAGGGTGTGTGAGGGGAGTTTTTTTTGAAGGTTGGTGAAGGCGAGGTGGTTGAGAGTTTGGTCGAGGCCAATGGTGCAGCCTGAAGAGGGGAGACGTTTGATGAAGTCATCAAGGGGAGAGGATGCAGTGCAAATTTCGAGTTGTGATTTGATGGCCTGAGTTTGTTCTTTGGCCCAGGGAAGAGTTCGGAAGGAAGTGAAGAGAACAATGGAGTTTTGAGTGAGAAGAAGAGTGTGAGGTTCACCGCGGAAGCCGGTAGTATAGCGAATATTAGCTTGGTTGCTTGTGAGTATAGCATCGATGCCATCGATGGTCATTTGGGTGCGGATGGCGGTGAGACGAGCACCCATTTCTTGGCTAGAAAAAAGAAAAGGAGGAATCATGTGAGGAGGGGTTGGCTTAAGGGCTTAAGAATTTTTTTTTGCCAAGGCTTCCCATTCCTCTTGGGTGCCGGTTGATTTCTGGTTTTCCATGATGAGGAGCCAGTGTCCGTTTTTTTTGGTCAAGAGGGCTTCGAAATGGATGTATGTTTTACTGAGTTCCTTGTTTTGATCCTGAAAGGAGTAAAAGAGCATGCCAGATTCGTGAGCGGAGGTGGCGCTGCCGTAGCGCTTTTGAAATCGGAAGGAGACTGTCGATGTCCTCTTGTTGAGCCGAGTGTTATCGAATTCTGTTTTCCAACGTCGGAGAGCTTGGGCTAAAGGGTAGGCTGTTTTTTTGGAGCCGGAGACTAAAATTGCTTCGGGGTGGCAGGTCTGTTGGTAGCTGGCAAAGTCTCCAGTTTTGACGGCTTTGGAAATTGTGTCCCAGAATGCATCGAGTTCTTTGAGGCGGGCACTTTCTTCGTCTGATTTTGCGGTGGAAGCTAAGAAGAGAAAGGCGAAGCTGAGAAGGGCTGATTTCATGGTCTAGAGAAGCTTTCGAAGAGAAGAATCTCTTGGTCAAGGATGAAACTTGCGTCGATCATTTAGGAGATGAGACTTCTCTTCATGGAGAGAGAGGTTGCTTTGGGTGGTTGTTTTTTTGGAAGATGTGGAGGAAAAAGCAGAGTTGTTAATCATTCTTTATTAGTGGGTTGTGGAATAT
>CAZUEC010000351.1:0-2775 GCA_964618865.1 uncultured Roseibacillus sp.
CCCCTTCAGGATTAATCAACTTTGCATTAAGCTCAGCACTCACATCCCCTCCCAAAGCATCAGGATTGATTTGCAACTGAATAACCCTCAACTCAGGAATCACCTGCTCAACCTCCCCTAAACGTTCAACCACCGCTTCCACTCTATCCAAGTCTAGAGGCACTCCACTCATCACAAAGATTCCTCCATCCCTTGATTTACCCGTAAGGGTTCGGAAATAAGGCAATTGCGGGAGTTCTAACGATTGCTTAAGATACTTCTCGATTTGAAGTCGATGGAATTCCTCCATCTCGCGAATCCACAGAGCAGCCACCCAAGTCTCCTCCCCACTACTCACCACAGGTAAAACAGTCGCATCCCAACGGGTCAACTTCATCACCTCCTGTGGGGAAATCAACTCCTCTGTAATGCCCGGAAAAAAGGGCGAAGTCTCCGGCTCTTCCTCCTCCTCGGAACTCAGGCCCCCGGCCTCGCCGGCTTCCTGATTACCTGCAATGCTCTTAGGCGTTCGTGGAACCGGCATATAATGAGCCAAAGCCCCTAATCCAACTGCTCCCAACACGCCCAAAAGAAAGGCTGGCACCCGATAACGAGACATTCCCCAAACCAACAACAACAACGCAACCAACCCAAAAAAACCCGCTAAAGTGTAACGCGCCGACTTCTCTATATCTCGTAGAAAAGCACTCCCCTCCACAGTCCCAAAATATAAAACCATCGCACAAATGACGAGGAGGAGTACACCCGACACCGCCGCGAAAATTCGCACCGGCGGCATAGGACCGACAAAAGCAGTCTTTGCAGAAGCGTCATACTCCATCGTCCGAAATTCAACTGGTGCCGATGCCACAGGCACACGCCCAAATCGACTCAAATCAGTATTCTTTCGACTCTCATCAGGATAAAAACGAGCGCGCTCTTCCGCCAAAACCCGATCGGTTACCTGAAAGCGATGCTCGCAAGAACCACACTCCACAGTCCGCCCTTTCAGTTCTTCGTCGACCTCAAAACTCTGCTGACATTCAGGACATTCAATTCGCAAAATCATTTTATCTCTTCAAAAACACACCTTGGCAGGCGCCATACTCACTCTTTATCGTCGCAGCTTCAACTCATTCTCTGACAATTTGAAACCTTTTCCATGCACTGTCTCATGATCACTGCTCTTGCCAGCCTTTCGCGAGCAAGATAGTGACAAGGTGTGATTCCTGAAATCGAAAAACTTCTCATCCTTCAACAGCGCGATCAAAACATTGCGGAACTCGAATCCGACCTCAAACGCATCCCTGCCGAAAAAGACCTAGCCAAAACCCGCCTCGCTAGCAGTCAGCAAGCAGTCGTCGACGCCAAAACCCTTCTCCAAGAAAACGAAGTCGCGATCAAAACAGTCGAACTCGACGTCGAAACCCGCAGAAACACCATTGGCCGCCTCAAAACCCAGCAATTTGAGACTCGGAAAAACGAAGAATTCCGTGCCATCGGCACCGAGATCGAGCGCTACCAAGAAGAAATCGACAACCATGAGACCACCGAACTGGAATTAATGGAAAAAAGCGATGCCCTTCGCCAAACCCTCGAAACCGCCCAAGAAAAGCTAACCAAAGCCGAAGCCAGCGTCGACGAAGACCTCAAAACTTACGACCAACGCGAACAAGAAGAGAAAAAACGCCTCATCGAAGTCAAAGCCCTCCGAGACAAAGCCGCCCAAGACTTGAACGACGAAGATCTCCTCGAGCTCTACGACCGCCTACGAAACGCCCGAGGAACCAACGTCGTCGTCAGCCTCTCAGAAACCGGCCAATGTGGTGGTTGCCACGTCAAAGTCACCCCCGCCACCCTCATCAAAGTCAATGCCGACAAAGAAGTCGTTCAGTGCGAAAATTGTGGTCGCATTCTCTACGCCGGCTAACCCCTCAAAACCACCCTCGATATCCCTCTTTTGAGCAACAATTCTCGAATTCGAACGGAAACTCAGCCTTACTCATCCAAAAGTCAAAAAAAACAGTTGAAACAACTCCGCGAATCCCTTAGTTCCCACGCCCCCTCCGGCCCTAATTCCTTAGGCAAACTGGCGGCAACCCTCTTTAAGCAATGAGCGCGATCATCGACAAAATCGACAAAGAACAGCAGAAGGATAACATCCCTGAATTTGGGGTCGGTGACAGCGTGAAAGTTCACTGCCTCGTGCGAGAAGGCGAAAAAGAACGAACCCAAATCTTCGCCGGACTCGTCATCGCTCGTAAAGGCGGCGGCGTCAACGCCTCCTACGCCGTACGCAAAATTTCCTACGGAGAAGGAGTTGAACGAGTCTTTCCCGTCCACACCCCTCGCGTAGCAAAGATCGAAGTCGTCTCACGAGGCAAAGTGCGTCGTGCTAAGCTTCACTACCTCCGCGACCGAGTCGGTAAGCGCGCCCTCCTTGTGAAGCCCGCTGACGCCAATTCTGCAGCCAACGCCCGCGAAGCCAAAAAAGAAGCCGCCGCTGCCAAGCGAGCCGCTCAAAAGGAAGCTCCTGCTCCCGCCGCTGAGGAAACTTCTCAGCCCGCTGAATAAAAAATCCACGGACCAACATTCTCTCCCAAAAACGGCTCCCAAACGGGCCGTTTTTTTATGCCCACTACTTTCCGCTCCCCACAAATTTTTGCACCCATCCCAGTGGCTCCTCTCCCTCACCAAACTCACAAAAAAAGAGAGAACGACCTCCGTTCTCCCTCTTTCGCTTCAAACCTTCAAAGAATAATCCCCATTCAAGGCCTTCCAACTTCGAATTCTTAG
>CAZUEC010000352.1:0-2771 GCA_964618865.1 uncultured Roseibacillus sp.
CTCAAGAAATTCTCTCTCGGCGATAAACGAACGAACTTTTGGAAAACGGTCTAGGAAGTGGGTTGAGAGACCCACTTTAAGATGGTGTCAATGACCTCGTTCTTTTGTTTGTCAAAAAAGAGGAGATGGCGAGAGGCATGGAATTGATGTAGGGAGGGTTTCTTAGGAAAAGCTGCGGTAAATTCTTGAATCTCTGTTTCGTTGGTTAAGAAATCCTTGCCGCCGTGCAAGATGAGGGTTGGGAGAGTTGTCTTGGTTGCCGCTTGCTTCATTTGTTCAGAGAGGCTCGCGATACTGCGGAGATAGCGCAGACTGTAACGGTCAAGATAATAGGGATTCGTTTTGTTTTGAGTGAAGTGGTCGGAATTAGAAGTTGCTTGAAAGGAGCCACCCGAGAGTGCTTCCAGTGAGACTCGTAAACCTGGGACGAGGAAGGAGGCTGTTTTTAGGGAGGCGACTTGCCAGGGTGGGATGAAGTTGAGAGAGACTACTGGTGAAGCTAAGATCAGCTTGTCTGGAGGATTGCTGGTTTCGCTAACGGTATTCATTGCGATAAGCGATCCCATGGATTCTCCTAACCAAGTAAATTGTGCCTTGGGGTGAAGCTTTTTGAGGGTTCGATGAAATTCGAGGAGGTCTCTTTTCCAGAGGTTGGCGGATGAAATGTTCCCGCGGTCTTGAGGGGTGGGATCGTAGCCTCCTCCGCGCAGATTGAGGGCGTAGAGCGTGGTTTGTGGCGACTGTGTGGAGAGTGCTTTTCCGAGATTCTTGAAGTCTTGAGCGGCTCCTTCGATTCCGTGGAGAGCGAGAATGATCGTTTTGGGTTGAGCTTGGAGGTTCCAATGTTGAACTGGAAGTCGTTTGCCATCGCTTGATGAAAAATACGATTTTGTCGGCGCTAGGGGAGAGGTTTTGCTTTCGGTTTTCACCGCGCAGGAGATCAAAGCCAAGGGGTAAACGAGGAGTAGCAGTCGCACGCTTGGAATGTGGTCTTGTTTTGGATTATTGGCAAATAGTAGCTTCAAGTCCTTGAGTTTCGAACCACTTATGGTTCGAGTGTTTCAAGCAATGAGGTTTCTACAATGGGAAGTCTATTTTTGAGCTCGGCATTAGGTTGGTGAGTAAGAATTGGATGGATTGATTTTGACTTCTTTAGAAGTTGATGGGATGTGGCAAGTTTTTGTCTATTGAATATATCAGATATGCGGGCGTAGGCGTTGATGAGGTGTTGGTCTTTTGGTGTTGTTTGATGGTTGAAGAGTAGAGGGCGGTTAAAATAAGGATCCGTTTAATTATTGATTCGAGTAGTGGTGGTGATTTGAGGCTAATATGCTCGTCTTTACGTGCATTTGGGCTTTCTTTTATAGAAGCTCATCAGTATGTTGAACAAATGCGAATGTTAGTGAAATTTCTAGTGATTAGCCTATTTGGGATTTGCCTCGTTGCTTGTGAAGACAAGGCGATGGTGGAGAAGCAGAATAAACAAGAGAAAGAGATTGAGGCACTGCATGCGGAGTTGAAGCTGGTAAAAGTAAAATTAGGCAGTGATGAGAGTCGTGAGAGACGAAATTACAGTGTCGAATTGGAGGAAAAGGAATTTGAAGTTGAGAGAGTCAAAGGGAGGATTGATGATTTGGAAAGAGAGCTCGAGCAGTTAGAAAAGGAGCACCAAGAAGCTGAAAAGGCTTTTAAGGATTATCGCCTCAAGTATCCTGTTGGCTAAGAGAATTTAGAAATAACCGTAGTAATTAAATGTCTGATTTTTTTGAATCTGTTCGTTCTCCAGGTGTAGTTGGAGTTCTGTTAGGGCTGGTTGTGTTGTTATCTTTTGGAGGGCTTTCGATGGCCGTTTTCGATGATCGACTCAATGGCAATGCCGCCAGTGCCCTCAAAAATGATGTTGAAGAGCAGGAGCTTCAGATTTTGAGCCTGAAAAATGATATTGAGCGAGCTGAGGAAGATATCGTTACAGAAAAAAAGAACAAAGTTATTGCTCAGAAAATGCATTCGACCTCGCTTTCTTATGATGAGTTCGTTGAGAAAGAAAGTGACTTAATGGAGTCGATCGCATCGAAGAAGAAGGCCATTGTTCAAGGAGAAGAAAAATTGCTTGCTTATCGTGAGCGCTATCGAGCTTATGAGCGTAATCGCGCTATCGGTGAACAGTTTGAGGAAGTTGTTCTCACGACTGGAAAGGTTCTCGACAAGGCAAAGATTCGCGAAATTTTTCCTGATAAAATTCGATTTTCTACTTCTAAGGGAGGAACTTCAGTGTCTTGGAAAGAGCTTCCTGAAACCTGGCGTGATCGCTTTCAGATTGGAGAGGGGGAGCTCGAGCAACATAAAGAAAAGATGTCGATGTTGCGTAAGCAAAGAATGCAGGAGGCACAGGTTCTTCAGCAAAAACGAGGAACTGAGATGCGAGAATTGGAGTTGAAAAAAAGGGTGTCTCGCATTGCCAATACAATAACAAGTAAGAGGAGAATGATTGAGCGTGATCGGGCGAGTGCAAATATTCTGCGTTCCAAAGCACAGCAACTGCGCTTGAGAGCGAGCTCTTCACAAGCAAGGGGAAGTGTATCGAGTCATTCTAGCAATGCGCTCAAAGCCGATTCTGATGCCGAAAAGTTAAAAGCAAGAATTCGGATTAGTGAGACCAAAATTGTGGAGCTCGAAAAAGAGCGCAAAACTCTGGAAACAGAACTCTCTAAATTGAATTAGACCATTTTTCAAAAGTCTATTCGTCTATCGAGTTTTTTTAAGGTTTGAAA
>CAZUEC010000353.1:0-2765 GCA_964618865.1 uncultured Roseibacillus sp.
CTCAAGAAATTCTCTCTCGGCGATAAACGAACGAACTTTTGGAAAACGGTCTATTCTTGGAAGATTTCACTTCAGTTGTTTCGGTAATCGCATTTGAAAAACGGGCTAATGTGAGAAGTAGGGGTCTAAAAAAAGGGCTCCTTGAGGAGCCCTTTGGAAGAGATTAGGTTGATTGGTTTTTTACCCTGCGGAGCCTGTTCCTGGTAGGAAGCGGTAGTAGACTTCCAGCATGAGGGTGGCGAGAGAGACGACATAAACTGGGTCGCCGGAGCTGCTTGGGCCTCCGGGGTTTGGCCAAGAGCCGTCGTCTTTTTGGTTTTTAAGAAGTTCATCGCGGAAAAGGGAGTTGTATTGTTTCCAAGAATTTCCGCCGTGATTGATCATGGCTTGAGAGACGTAGTAATGCTCATAGAGGTTTGCTTCTTTTTTGGCGAAGTCGAACTTGGAGTTGGCATCAATGTATTTGATTCCTAGGCGTGACTTACTATTGGCAATGCTTTTATGTTGTTGGAAGCAGAGGGTGCCGGCGCCGGTGAGAGTGTGATGACCTTTGGCGGCTCCGACTGGTTTTTTGTTTCGGGTGTAGCCAAATCCGCCGTTTCGATCTTGGCAGTCGTCGAGGTAGCTAAGGGCGTTGTTGATGACGTTTCTCATTTTAGGAAAGCGGATTTCGGTAGATTTCGCTGCTTTCAGGGCTTGCAGGTGCCAAGCGACAATGGAGGCGTCTCCTCCTCGTCTGCTTTCGGTGTCGTAGCTGTATTCCCAGCCTCCGGAGTCGCTAATTTGTTTGTCGATTATTAAGTTTATTCCATTCTCGACAACTTCTTTGAGTTGGGGGACTACGTGACCGATATTGAGCTGTTTGCAGAAGGTATAAGCTTCGCAAAGGGCATACATGGCGATGGCGTGTTCGTAACACCAGTGCTTGTCTTTAAGGTCAGATGCGGACCGTCCTTTTTGCTTAATGTTGTTATCAACTAGGTAGACCATGCCGTTGGTTACGGTTTCACCAAATTCGTCCGACAAGGGTGTTTCGCAGTGGCCAAGAAAGGCGAGGAGGGCGAGACCAGTCATGGCGACATTTTTCGATTCGCCCCAGCTGCCGTTAGGTTTTTGATTTTTCTGTAACCAGCGAAGTGCTTTTTGAACTGCATCTTCACAGTCTTCATTGCCACCATTTTCTGCTAATCTTTGGAGGCGATCGGATGCTGAGCAGCGTTTGCGTAGTTCGGCGGGGATGTTGCCGAAGCCACCGCCACCACCATCACCACCGCTTCCCCAACCGGCTCCAAAGTCGTCTCCGTCTCCAAAATCGCTGGAAGGGACGGGGACGTCGATATCGGGGACAGGAATGGCGGTTGGGCTAACTGTGTTGGCTGCAATGACTTTGGCGAGAGCAGAGGAGGGAGCAGAGGGTTTTCTTTGGACTGAGGGGCTAATTTCCTTAACCTCAAGAGAGTCATCATTGCTGGAGCTGGCCTTATAGGTCACAATGTCGGGCTGGGGGAAGTTGAGGGCTTTGAGTGCGAGTAAGGCGAGGAGGACGCCCACTAAGATAATGGCTAAGATGGAGATGAGGAGGCTGGCGAGGGTGGAGTTTCGTTTTTGGATACGAAGTTGTTCCGTGGCTTCCGGAGTAAGTTGGGCGTGAAGGCTCATGAGCTAGGTTTGTTTTAAAAAAGAACTTCTGTGATTACATGGCAAGTGACAAGTTGTTCCAAATATTGAAATTCCTTATTTTAGTAACGAAATAGAGGTTTTTTTCTTTGAAAGAATACCTTATTTTTCGGGATTTGTCACCTCAATTGGACTCTGACCTTGGTCGATTCGGCTTAAGATATCGATAAAGGCGTCCTCAAGATTGCGTTCTTCACGGTGGAATTCGGTGATGGGGAGGCCGTCTTTGATCATACGGCGAAGAATTTCGGCGGCTTTTTCGGGTTCGGCAGATTCGATTCTGATGCGTCCTCCGCGTTTGCGGGTCTCCATGAATTCGACTTCGGGGTTGAGGACGGCCCAGTCATTGACTGCTTCTGGACGGTTGGCGACTTGGATGTCGTAGAAGACGCCGCCGGTAGCGTCGGAGCCCATTTTGAGGGATTCTGCGTCGCCATGATGGACAATTCGTCCTCCGTTGACGAAGAGAAGGGAGTCGCACATTTCGCCTAACTCGCTGAGAATGTGTGAAGATATGAAGATGGTTTTTCCTTCTTCTGCTAAAATTCGGATGAGGTGTTTGAGCTCGACCCGAGCTTTGGGATCAAGCCCTGCAGCAGGCTCATCCATGATTAATATTTGAGGGTCGTGCAGAAGGGCTCGGCCAAGGCCGAGGCGTTGGGTTTGGCCTTTGGAGAGTTTGTTGGAAAGGCGATCGGAGAGGGGGCCGAGGTCGGTGAATTCCATGACTTCTTGAATGCGTTCGCGGCGTTCGTTGTTTTTAAAACCGAGTGCGCGGGCGTAGAAATCGAGGTATTCCAGTACGGTCATGTTGTCATAATTCCCAAAATGGTCGGGCATCCAACCGATGAGGGAGCGTACTTTGTCGGGATGATGGACGACGTTGATGCCACAGATTTCGGCGGTGCCCATGGTGGGGTAGTCGAGGGTGGCCAGAATCCGCATGGTGGTGGTTTTTCCTGCTCCATTGGCTCCCACGAATCCGCATACTGAGCCGTGTGGGACTTCGAAGGAGATGCCGTCTACCGCTTTTAATTGACCGAAGTAACGATAAAGATTTTGGACAAGAATGGCTGACACTTGAGAAG
>CAZUEC010000354.1:0-2760 GCA_964618865.1 uncultured Roseibacillus sp.
ATCTCGTTCTCAAGCTTGAAAAAATGTTCAGATGCGTGGACTGACCCCTTCGCGTTCAGTAATCCAACACCAACTTAAACTCTCTCATGCGTCTCACCCATTTTGTCTTTTCTTCACTCCTTCTTTCTTCACTGAAGGGAGAAGTCGCCGACCCCAAGGTTCATCCATACGCCGACCCAACTACTCATCGCGAGGGGTATGCTCATGCGGGTGAAAAAGTGAATGAGGCCCGCCTCTACGATTTCTATCAGAGGCAGGCTGACTACTACCTGGCGATGCCTCCCGAAGAACGCCCTTCCCTCCTCCCGGCCTTTCCCGGGCTAGATGCCGGCAAGCATGGCCATTGGGGCAAGAACAATCAGAATAGCCACCGCGACGGACGCTGGAACCAGGTTGAGATGGGCTCCATGATTTCACATGTCACCCGAGGCAATCCCAAACAGTTAGAAGTCGTTCTCAAGGGCGTCAACGTGAAGCTTGGCGAGGGCGTCGCCGCGTGCTTCGATCCTGATTCGCTGAACTACCGCGCTATCTGGGGCGGTTGGATTAAATTTGATTCCTTCCGCTGGGGGTCTTCACGAAATGCCAAAATCGATGGCAAGATGCGCTTCTTTCAAAAGGAGCCAATCGTCCTTCCCGAGAGCCACTATCTGGGACTCTTCCGCCACGGCGACAAGGTCATTTTTCACTATCAAGTCGGTGAAGTTGAGATTCTCGAAAGCCCCAGTCTCCGCGATGGAAAGTTCGTGCGCACCGTCGAGGTGATCAGCGCAGGCGGCAAGGAGTCACTCCCCAAACTCCCCGGGCCTGCTACCGAATTTGGAGCGCTCGCTCAATTCACCAAAGGAGGCCAACCCGCTTGGCCGGAGACCGTGACAACGGACTTGGTAATGGGCACTCCCAAGAAAGACGCCGCCTACACCGTCGACACCCTCACCGTTCCCTACGAAAATCCTTTCCAGTCTGTGATGCAACTCACCGGCATCGCCTTCGGACCTGACGGCACCATCTATGTCAGCACCCTTGTGGGCGAAATCTGGTCAGTCAAAGAGTCACCTAACAACTCAGAAAAACTAGTTTGGAAACGCTTTGCCTCGGGCCTCAATTCGCCCATGGGAATGCACAGCGACAAGGACGGACTCTTCGCCTTAGACCGCGGGCAAATCTATCGCTTTCACGACCTCAATGACGATGGCGAAGCGGACTACTACGAAAGCTACGCCAACGACTTCGGCGGCTTCGACAAAAGCCACACCCACACCTTCGGCCTCCACCGCACGGGCGACGGCTCTTTCCACTTCACCCAAAAGGAGCTCATCATGCGCACCTCCCCCGATCGCGTCACCACCGAGGTTGCCTACGGCATGCGCAACGCCATGGGCATCGGCGGTTCGGCAGACTTTTTCTGGACCGGCCCCCAAGAGGGCACCTGGACCCCGGCCTCCACCATCGTCGAAGTCAAGGACGGTCAGCACTACGGCATCCCTCACGCCAGCAACCCGCAACCCATCTCCGCGCCCCTTTGTTTCATCCCCCGCGCAATCGACAACTCCGTCGGCGGCTTTGTCGAGATCACCTCCGACCGCTGGGGCCCCTATCAAGGCTCCCATATTGGCTTAAGTTATGGCTCGTGCACCAACTACCTCATCCTGCGCGACGCCCATGGCCCCCAGCCACAGGGCGCAACCATTCCCTTGGGAGCTGAATTTCTCTCCGGAGTGGTGCGAGGTGCCTTCAACGAAAAAGACGGCCAACTTTATGTCGTCGGCCTTGATGGTTGGGGCGACTACTCGCTCGCAGACGGCTCTTTGCAACGAGTTCGCTACACCGGCGCCCCCACCTATCACCCGACCGCCTTCCAGGTATTTGAAAACGGGATTCGGGTCGACTTCCCCGTGCCACTTGACCCTGCAGCAGCTTACGAAATCTCTCACCACCTCGCCCAGAGCTGGGAGTATGTCTTCTCGAAAGGCTACGGCTCTCCAGAATTCTCTTCCAAGTCTGATCAAGTAGGTCACGACCTCCTAGAGATTACCTCCGTTCATCCTCTCGAAGCCTCCAATGCCATTTTTGTCGAAATCCCCGAACTGGAACCCACCATGGTTCTTTACCTACGGATGCATCTCAAGACTGCCGACGGGACCGCCTTCAAGAGCGACCTCTTCGCCTCCCCCATGTATCCCCAACCTCACTTCGCTTTCGAGGAAAGCAAACCTCCCGTCACCGGAAAGCGCACCGAGATTGCGATGCGAGTCAAAGAAAACAAAGCCAAACCGCAAGGTAACCAAACAGGTAAAAAGCTCAAACGCGCCCGCGCCCTCACCGTCAATGCCGTCAGCGGACTCAAATACAAGCAGACCTTGTTAGAGGTGAAGCCCAACGAAGCCCTCGCCCTCACTTTAATCAACGAGGACGTCATGCCCCACAACTTGGTCATCATCGCGCCCGGCAAAACGGAAGAAGTGGGCATGGCTTCCTTTAAAATGCTCAACGACCCCAAGGCCGCCGACAAGAACTACGCCCCCGACAGCCCCTCCGTGCTCCACGTCATCCCCGTCATCAATCCCGAGTCCGAGCACGTCCTCCATTTCCGCGCTCCCAAAGAAAAAGGCGACTACCCCTTCGTCTGCACCTTCCCAGGACACTGGCAAGCGATGCAGGGAATCCTGCGCGTGCATTAAACGCCTTCAACCGCAGAACATCTTTGACACCACCCACCCTCTCCCTTGAAATCCCAACGACAGACCTCGTAAAAACATA
>CAZUEC010000355.1:0-2749 GCA_964618865.1 uncultured Roseibacillus sp.
GATCTAGAAAGGTCTTTTTAATTTGAACAGATAAGACACTTGGGAATCTAAACTAATTGAAACGTGTTCCAGCGTTCCAGTTATCAGTATTATGACTACGGTTTACAAGCTTTGCTTATTAATGGGCCTTCTCGTCACCGGAGGAGAAATGGCGACTCATGGCGACGAGCACGCCGCAAAACTGAAAAAGTTGGCCGAACCTCTTTTGGCTGATGAGCGTCCTGACAAGGGGATTAAACCGATTCCTTCTTCGGAATTGGGGCAGTTGCCACTCGGCGTGAAGAGGATCGAAGATTAGGGTGATCGGAATCACTGGGTCAGGTGTTATTACTTGAGTCGTATTTGGGTCACTGGGATAGTTCTTGTTATTTTTTCGGTTTCTCTGAGATTGAATTTTTCTCTGGAATGATAGACACTCGGAGATATCTCACCTAGGCTCTGATTCTTGAGTGAAATTCGAAAGACCCTTGCAGTGGTGGGTGGAGGTCCAGCTGGCTTGCGGGTAGCGGAAGTCGCCTCGGCGGCGGGAGTATCGGTGACTCTCTATGAAGGTAAACGTTCGGTAGGACGGAAGTTTCTAGTAGCAGGAAAAGGAGGATTTAATCTGACTCATGCCGAAGATTTGGATCGCTTTGTGACACGATATCGAGGCCCTGAACAGCCGAAGGATTTTTGGTTACGTGCATTGACTGCTTTTGATAATCAAAAAATACGTGGTTGGGCGGCGCGTTTGGAGGTGGGGACTTTTGTGGCTAAGAGTGGGCGAGTTTACCCGAAGGCATTAAAGGCGGCTCCTTTGCTACGAGCTTGGGTGAAGCGTCTTAAAAATCAGGGAGTTTACTTTGAAGTTAATCATCGCTTGATGGAGGTGAAGAAGGGAGAGCGCTTTGAGCTTGGGTTTGAGAATGGTCGTCAGGGTGAGGCGGATGCGGTGGTTTTGGCTCTGGGCGGGTGTTCGTGGCCTCAGACAGGTTCTGATGGGCATTGGACTGGTGTTTTGAAGGCATTGGGTATTGAGGTCAATCCACTTACGGCGGCGAATTGTGGGTGGGAGGTGGCTTGGCCTGCCGATTTTCTTTCCGAATACGAGGGGAAGGCGCTTAAGAATCTCAATTTACGAGTAGGAGAGGAAGAGGGGCGCGGGGAATTGGTGATTACGCGATACGGATTGGAAGGAGGTCCTATTTATCAATTGGGTCCTGCTTTGAAGAAGCGGAAAGAGGCGGCGGTAGAAATTGATTTTAAGCCTAGTTTTACCGAAGAGAAACTAATTGCTAAAATGGAATCAGCGAGACGTGATTTTTTAAAAGAGGCTCGCGTACGCTGGAAATTAAGTGCAGAAGCTTGTGCGATTTTGGATTGGCTTTATGGCCCTTTTGATAGGGCAGAGACTTTAGCTGCGGCCGTTAAGAGGTGTGTGGTTCCGCTTTCAGGGCCACGACCAGTTGAAGAAGCGATTTCCTCGACGGGGGGAGTTTGTTGGCATGAGTTAGGGGAGGATCTGATGCTTAAGCAGCTTCCGGGTCTTTTTGTAGCAGGGGAAATGATCGATTGGGAGGCTCCAACTGGCGGTTATCTCATGCAGGGGTGTTTTGCGACTGGAACTTTAGTGGGAGAGGCAGTTCAGACTTTTTTAGAAGCGCAAACTGAGAATTGAGCTGAGAAGAGGAGGGGGCTGATAGTGATTGGCTCTGTGATTATTTCTTAGCGGGAATGTAGAGAGTGCCGTTAGCGGGAATGCGAGAGGAGGCGGAGAGGGCACAGTGATTGAGTCGATTGAGGGTATCGACATCGGTTCCTACATTTGTCGCAATTTCTCCGAAGGTGGTGGTTTTGGGAATTTTAATGAGAACTTTGTGGGAGGGGGAAGTGGTTCTGGCAGTGTTGGTTCTCGCTGGAGTCTTGGGATAAGATTTGTATTGGGGATTGAGAGTTGGCTGGGGAGGAGATTGGGGTTCGCGTTGGAGAGAGCGGATAGGAGGAGAGGCAAAGCCTGAGGGAGGTTGGTTGTTAGGGGAGATGGTGCTTGGGATGGTGAGTTTTTTCCCGATTCTCATTCGAGTGGGGTTGATGCCAGGATTGGCGGCCATGAGTTGGCTGAGGCCGATGCCGTATTGTTCGGCAATTTCCGAGAGGGTGTCTCCTGGTTGGACGGTGTAGTTTTTAGCTTGGGCGCGTGCTTGGGCGGTATATTGAGCAGCTTGGGCGGCGCTTGGAATTGTTAATTGCTGTCCGATTTGAAGGCGTAGGGGATTGATGCCGGGGTTGGCAGTGATAATGGAGTGGGTAGGAACTCCATGTGCTTGCGCTACTTGAGAGAGGGTGTCTCCACTTCGAATGTGATAGTTGCGTGGAAAGCTCGATGCTGTTGTGGTTTGCCTTGGTTGTTGGTCCCAGCGGTGAGTGACTACCGGGTTGTTCGGCATGATGACAACTTGTTGAGGTTGTTGTTGAGAAGGATGTTGCTGATAGGCGTTGGGGGATGAGTGGGCGGGAAGGTTGGCGACTTCTTCGATGCGCTTGAGTTGATTGGTGAAGAGGAGTCGCATCTCGTGAAGTTCGGTTTCCAGGCGGGCAATGCGATCGCCTTGAGCTTTGAGTCTATCTCCGACTAGTGTTGGGGCTGTTCCTTGGTTGGGCTCAGAGGGGGTGTTGTTGTTCGTCTGTGGACCGGAGCTTTCCGGAATACAGGAGACGAGCAATAAGGGTGTTGCCAAGAGAAAGAGGAGCGTGCGCATAAGGTCTAATG
>CAZUEC010000356.1:0-2748 GCA_964618865.1 uncultured Roseibacillus sp.
ACGATTTCCTTTCGGAGAAAGCTGACTTTCAAACCTTAAAAAAACTCGATAGACAAATAGACTTTTGAAACATGGTCTAGCAGACCAAGATAAAAGCCTCACTGGCTCACTCATTCTCACCTCCGAAGAAGAAAAAACGATCTAAAGACTATTCAAATCATAATAAGTCGGCCACATCGTACCAAAAATAAGGCCATTGGTGATCGCATGAAAGAGAATCGCACTCCATAGCGAACCTGTAGCTCGATAGAGAACACACGCCCCAACTCCAAAAAAAGCAATCGAAAGACTCCCCTGAAAATCATAAAAATGAATCACTACGAAAAAGAACGTAGAAAGTAAGGTCGCTCCCCAAAAACCAAATCGCCGTAAATATGATTGGAAGAGCACACCCCGGAAAACAACCTCTTCCACAAAAGGTGCTAACACCACTCCCGAAAGAATCACAAACATCAAACCCCACCCCCCATCCTCCCAATAGGAAAGACCTTCCAGACTCTCTTGTAGCGAGAATTGCTCCATCACCATCAAAAGTCCACGATTATAGAGAATTCCCAGAGAAACCATTCCCAACACCGGCTTTAGCAGAGGCTTCAGATGCAAACCTAATATGCGCCCGACATGGCGCCATTTCACAAAAAGAAAGATCCCTAAGAAAACAGGATCCCCCAAACGCCAAACGCTATCAGTCAAAACAAAAGTCGGCCCCGGGAAATCTGTCCACAGAGCATACGGAATCATCATGTACAAGTAAGAGTAGAGAGTAGAAGTCAGAAGAGTGCTAAAAATATAACGCACCGTAACCATCGAAGGCCTCCACGCTCGCAAAATAGGAGAAACCGATTCATGTCTTTTCGTTTGAAAGCAACGCAATGCAGAAGGCAAAAACGGCAAACACAGAACAAAAGCAACTAGCCAAACACATTCCCCTACTGCCAGTTGATAAGCCTTCTTCCGACTATAAGAACGGTAATAGTCTGCATCTCTCTCTAACCAAGCAGGGCTCCGCCCTCGATATTGCCGCATTGCCGCCATGCGTTCCCAAGTCCAAACAGAACCCTGAAATTTCTCCTGCCAGTATGCCTCGCTCTCCCAAGTCACCTCCCCTCGAGCAAGAGCCGAAATCCTATCCCTTGCCTTCATTCCCTCCTCATTGAACTTCCCCTCCTCAGCCAACCTCTCAAATTCTTCAGCCATCCATCCCAAAGCCTCTTCCTCATTTTCCACTCCAGTGAACCAGCGTAACCAAGAAGGCCAACTCTCAGCGTAACCCGCCGCCGCAAGCTCAACTTCTGCAGTCGTCATCGCCGACCAAGTTACATCTGACGATTGAGACTGACTCGATCGAGAAAACAGCACTGCTCCATAAAACAACAAAGACAGCACCAAAAGCCACCATCCCGGTTGACGCTGAGCCTGTCTCTGATAAGCGCCCAAATCAGTGGAACGCCGCCTGAGAGTATACGGAAACAAATCTGGCAGACAGTTTCTCATTTCCCCTCATCCTCTCACTCTAACCAAGCACCTTCATCGCAATCTGCATCGCTTTAGTTTGAGGCAACGAAGAAGCACGATCACTCATTTTAGAAGCGAAAGAAACAAACTCTTCTAACTCCGTCATCTGCTGGTGAAAAACCTTCCCCTCCTCACTCTTCAGTCCCGAAGTCTCTTCTTTACAACGAGTCAAAACCGAAAGCGCAGGATCCAATTCACGTCGTTTGCGCTCCCGCATAATACGCCGAAATATCTCCCACACATCTTTCTCTGCTTCAAAGAACTCCCGCCGTTCCCCTTTCTTCGTCACAATACGCAACAACCCCCAATTCACCAACTCCTTGAGATTGGTATGAGCATTCCCTCGACTGATATCAAGAGCCTCCATCACCTCGTCCGTGCTTAAAGGATCCACCGCAGTCATCAACAAAGCATGAATTTGAGCCATCGTGCGGTTAATCCCCCACTGAGTCCCCATCACCCCCCATTGCGCAATGAAGTCTTCTCGAGTTTGCTCAAACTGGGTCTCGCTTTTACTCATCCTTTTCAGAATTTTCTGAAAATTCGTACAAGAGTCAATACAATTTGCCCAACAAAACAGCTCTCACGCCAAGTTCACTCAGTTCGCAGAAAGAGGACTGGTTTTCGTCTTCTCCCTACCGGCATCTGCAGCATCCTGCACCAGCCGTTCGGGAGCAACCAAACCAGCTGAGAGAAGAAGCTTCGTCGCTTCTTCTACCGTCAAATCACTAGACTCCAAACAGTCACCATCCACCACGATCACAAAACCAGTCATCGGATTCGGACTCGTGGGAATAAAAACTGAAGTCATCTCTTTTCCAGACTGAACATCACTGAAAGTCCCCGTAACAAAACCTAACAAACGACAGCCAGGGCTCGGATATTCAACCCATGCCACTCCTTTGAACTTACGAGTTCCTACCATATCGCGAAACGCATCCACTCCCTGCTTAATAGTTGAATAAAGAAACCCCATAAAAGGAACCCGCATCAACGCTCCATCCATCCAATTCACCACCGCTTGCCCCGGACGATTCGTCACCGCAAGTCCCACACAAGCTAACAAAATGATCGGAACAAAAAACCAAATAACCGGCAACAAAGAATCAAGATATTCCACCCACCCTTCTCCAACCTTACTCTCGTCTTTGGGCACTAATTTTCCATTATTATCCTCCACGTACTTCACTCCGCGAAACCAATCTAGAATCCGAAAAATTCCAAAAATTAAAC
>CAZUEC010000357.1:0-2743 GCA_964618865.1 uncultured Roseibacillus sp.
GGCTCGGGGGGGGCGGGGGGCGCTACTTTGGATGCATTTTCGATGCCAACTAAATTCAGTCGTTTTACTGCCAGGTTTTGAGTGCCGTAGGTTTTGAAATTATCAATTTTGCGTTGGTAATATTCTTTTGCTTTTTGGTCTTCGCCGGCTGCTTTGGCGAGGTCACCTAGGGCGATTAGGCTGAGGGGGTGTAAGTATTTGGCGTCGGAATTGGTGAGAAGGGCTTCGTAAGAGGCTTTCGCTTTTTCGGTTTCTCCTTTTTTTAGCTGCATTCCGGCAAGGGCGAATTGAGCTTGAGCGGCGGCTGATTGATCTCCTTGGGAGCTGAGGGAGGTCAGGGTTTCGATGGCTTCGTCTTCTTTTCCTTCGTCCCAAAGTTGGTTGGCGAGGAGGAGTTTGGCAGAATTCGCGGCAGCGGAGTCGGGGTAATCGGCAATGACCTTGCGATAACTAGAGGGATCTTCTGCGGCGAGAAGGGCGTTTCCGGCCTCGCGTTCTTTGGCTTCGCCTAATTGGCTGAAGATCACAAAGGCTGCCACTGCTACGACGATAAGGAGGGCCAAGAAGATGAGTTTTTTCAGGTTTTTTTCCAGAAATTGCTCAAACTTTGAAGGGCCGTGCTCGATTTCGCCAAGAGGGACGGGTGAGTCTGATTCTTTGGGCTGAGATTCTTCCGACATGCGAGGGAGGGAAATAGCGTGTCAGAAGACAGGACGCAAGCTCTTGTCGCTCCCTGTTTCGACGTTATGATTCTGGGGGATGGCTTTGATTTATTTGGTTGCGGGGGAAGTGAGTGGTGATTTGCACGGAGCTGAGCTCATGATGGCGCTCAAGAGGGGGGAGGAGCATGCTTTTGCCGGCTGGGGTGGAGTTCGAATGGCAGAGGAAGGTGGGGTTAAGAATTGGGTGGAAAAAGCAGGGGTGATGGGTATTTGGGATGTGCTGAAGCAGTATTCTTGGTTTCGGGCGCGATTTCATGAGACCTTGGCTGAAATTGAGGAGAAGAAACCTGAGGTTTTGGTTTTGATTGATTATCCAGGTTTCAATTTGAGGTTAGCGAAGGTGGTGAAGGAGCGGTTCCCGGAGGTGAAGATTTTGCAGTATGTTTGTCCTCAAGTCTGGGCTTGGAAGCAGAATCGTATTCCTAAGATGGCTAAGTGGTTAGATCAGGTGGTTTGTTTATTTCCGTTTGAAGTAGAGGTTTTAGCCAAGGGGGGATGTTCGGGAGTTTACTTGGGTCATCCGATTGTCGATGAGCTTCGTGAAAAGAAAGAGGACCTTGCTCGTGATGAAGTGCTAGTGGGTCTTTTTCCGGGAAGTCGACGCCGCGAAGTGGAGCGCTTGTTTTCTGCTTTGGTGGAAACCAGTAGGTTGTTGAGTAAGGAGCGCCCGGAGCTTCAGTTTGAGGTGCCTGCCATTTCTGAAGAATTGGCGCAGACCATGCGGGCGATGCTTTCTGAGCAGGATAAAATTGAGATTCGGGTGGGGACTAGTCAGAGTTTAATGCAGCGAGCGGTCTGTGCAGTGATGGCGAGTGGGACGGCGACTTTGGAAGCGGCGTGGTTTGGGCTTCCGTATTGCCTTGTTTATAAGGTGGCTCCTTTGACTTGGCGTTTTGCTAAGATGGTGGTGAAGGTGGATTACGCTGGAATTGTCAACATTTTGGCGAAGAGGGAAGTGGTGCCTGAGTTTTTGCAAGGTGATCTCCAACCTCGTCGTCTTGCTGATTGGGTGGGCGAGAAATTGGATGATGCGGAAGCGAGAGGTAGGCTTTCAGAGGAATTGCTAGAAGTTGCGAGTGGTTTGGGTGATGGGGGGGTGCATAATCGAGTGGCACAGGAGGTGGAGTTTTTACTAAAGAAATCGTAGAAAGATTTTAAAAATGAGCGAGGAAGGAAAAAAAGCATGGATGTGGAAGGTGGGAATTGTGGCTTTGCCATTAGGGCTCGCGCTTTCGGTGGCTGGGGCTTTGATTGTCAAAATTAAGGAGGGTGAGAAAACGGGGATGGAGGCGGTGAGTTATTTGGCTAGTGACTTCGAGGTGGCCAATTTGCGCGACGCGGCTACTAAAATTCATGGTTTGATTGGGGAGCGGGATTTTGAGACTGAGGCGGGTCAAAAGGCGATGCAGCGAATGACTTCTTTTGTGGAAGGTTCGTTGTCTTCTCTGAATTTAGGCTATCAAGTAAAGACAGACCGGGGCCAGGCGAAGGAGGGTCGGATTTGGAAAAATTACTGGATTGATAGTGATGGGTCCGAGAAGAATGGGTCTTTGATTGTTTGGACTACTTATTCGCGGAAAGAAGATTCAGCTAGTGTGGCTGCGCTTCTCAGTTTGGCTGAATGGATGCGGGGGCGAGAGTTTGAGCGCAAGGTTCGGATTGCTTTTCTTTGGGACGAGCAGGGGGTGTCGTCTGTGAGGGAGGGGCTGGCTCAGAAAAAAGATCAGGCTATCTTTGCTGTTTCAGACTTGGGACAAGGGAGGATGTCTCTGAAGCGTGTTAGTTATCCTCTTGAAGGAGGAACTGGTTATGATTTTCGGGGATCAGATGGAGAGGAGACGCAGAGCGATTGGAAGATGACTGCGGCTTGGGATGCTTTTGAAGAGCAGGTCCGTGAGCTCTGTCAGGAGGTGAGTGAACTCGCAGGTGAGCGGGTGGTGTTTCAAAAGTAGGAGGTTCTGTTCTTGGGGGGGGAGTGAGTGCGGTTTGAGAGTTTAGGATGAGGTTCCAAGATGAGGGGG
>CAZUEC010000358.1:0-2737 GCA_964618865.1 uncultured Roseibacillus sp.
GGCTTATCTCTCGACCCTCCCTCTAAACAAAACTATCGCACCCCCACCTTACCCGGCCGACCAGAAGCACTACGCCCTCGTTCTCAAGGAGAAACTCGAACCAAAATCCCCTCCGTCGAGCAACTCAAAGACGAAGAACACCGCGCGGTTCTTCTCCATTTCTTCTGCAACCATGAGCTTCTCGCCGTCGAACTCATGGCCCTTGCCTTACTCAAATTCCCCAACGCTCCCAACGCCTTTCGACAAGGCCTCCTCCACACTCTCCAAGAAGAACAAGAGCACACCCGACTCTACCTCGACCGAATGGCCGCCACCGGAACTAAGTTCGGCGACCATAGCCTTTCTTCCATGATCTGGGATCACATCGCCACCATGGAATCTCCCATCGAATACGTCTCCCGCCTCTCCCTCACCTTCGAACAAAGCAACCTCGACTACGCCAAACACTATTCGCAAGCCTTTGCTAAAGTCGGAGACTCCACCACCTCCAATCTGTTAGCTAAAATCTACAAAGATGAAATCGCTCACGTAGGCTACGGCTTAAAATGGCTACGCCGCTTCAAAAAACAGCAAGAAACTGACTGGGATGCTTGGCACCGATCACTCGCCCACCCCTTAAGCCCAGTACGAGCAAAAGCTCCCGATGGCACCGTTCCGTTTAATCACGAAGGACGACAAAAGGCAGGACTCAACCCAGACTTCATCTCCAAACTCCAAATCTATCAACGCTCCCGCGGTCGCACTCCTCACGTCCACTTCTTCAATCCCAATAGCGAATCTCATGTCGCCGCTTGGGCCATGGGAACAAACTACCAAAACAACAAAATCGCTACCGATCTGGAGCAAGATCTCGAAGCCCTCCTCCTCGTCAACACCCATCCCGACGACATCGCATTAATGAGACACCCACTCTCAAATGACCATTTAAACCACCTACGAAAAGCAGGTTTAGCGTTACCAGAAATTGTCTCACTCTCCGAAAAATCACTCTCCGAAAACCTCGCCTCCCGGAAACTCGGCGGCTTTCGCCCCTGGGCCTGGAGTCCCGAAGTCACTCAACTCTTCGCCCCTCTTGCTCACAACCCAACCGAAAACACGCACTTCCCCTGGCAAGATCTTCGCCACAGCTCTCTCTTTCAACGAACTCTCAGTCAACAAGCCGTCACCGAACTCGGCCTATCTCATAACTCCTCCTATTCCTTCACTCAACCTGAAGAAGCCTTCTCCTTTCTCGAAAAACACCTCCCCACAGCCCCCTACCTTCTCAAACCTCAATTCTCTTGCGCCGGACGAGGACAACTGCAACTCAAGCAAAACAGTCCCCCTCAAACTTACCACCCTTGGATCAAACGGAACCTCAAACAACAAGGCACCATCGTCATCGAACCCTTTTTGCCACGTATCCTCGATTTTTCCGCCCTCTACGATCTCACCAAAGACGGTGAAGTACGCTTCCTCTCCTTCACCCAATTGAAAACAGACTCTCAAGGTCGCTACCAAGGAACAAAAGTCGCACCCAAAATTGGAAATCTCTTCCCCTCCGAACTCACCGTTAAATTTCATCAAGAAATTATCACAAGCAACCAAGGCCTTCACTCCGGAACGGATTTTTATCGCAAAATTCTCCCCAAAACCCTCTCAAACCTTCTCTCTCCCTATTCAGGCCCTGTAGCCGTAGACGCCTTTTTCTATCAGTTTCCAGGTGAGGAAATCAAAATCCGCCCCTTAGTAGAAATCAACCCTCGTTGCTCCATGGGCCGTATCGCACACAACTTACGCCGAAAGCTAGCTCCCAACCTCATCGGCGAACTCACCATCCATCGTCTCGCAAAACTCCAAAAGAACCTTCCTCAAGGACTGCTTCTCAACGACCCTGATACCGCTAAATCTTTCCTCGCTAGTTGGCAAAGTTTTGAAACCAAAGCCAAAGTATCTGACTGAATCACCTCCTCTTCGAACTCCTCTAATTCAAGCTCAAGTCGGAGAGTAGAAGACGTTTCCCTATCGCATCCGATTGCGACCGTAGAAATGAGTTCACCTGGTTCAGGATCAGTTTCCACCACGAATGAAAAACTATCACCTTTGTAAAAAACTATCATTTCAGAGCTCAGATAATAATTTCAACTAGTAAGAACGATCCCAGCGCTCAACCCCTGCCAGAATTGCTCTCGCAGCAGCATCCTGAAAAGAAGAAGTATTACAACGAGAACGCTCTCGCGAATTACTCAGAAAGCCACACTCAATCAAAGTCGCAGGACAATTCGTATTTTTCAAAACAGAAAAACGAGCAGAGCGAGCTCCTCGATTTCTAACCTTACAATGAGAAACCAAATTGCGCTGCATCGAAGATGCGAGATAACGGCTAGACTGAGAACCATTATAAAATGTCTCTCCTCCATGCACCCAAGTTTCACGCGTCGCATTGTAGTGAATACTAATAAAGACCGCATTGCTGTACTTGTTCGCAATGCTTGCTCTTCTTCCTAAAGAAACATACCGATCACTACGACGAGTCATCACCACCCGGTAACCAGCTCGTTTGAGATAATACTCAGCCTTAAAGGCCGTCTTCAAATTCAAGTCTGACTCACGCACCCCCCCCCACACTGCACCCTTATCACGACCACCATGACCCGGATCGAGAATGACCGTTTTACTTCGAGAAGCACGAGGACGTGAAACTGTCGAAGCCTTCAAAGAAACACTCACCTTTTTCTCCGCCGCCTTTTTACTCGCC
>CAZUEC010000359.1:0-2733 GCA_964618865.1 uncultured Roseibacillus sp.
CGATAGATTCCGCAGGCGAGGAAGAAGGGCTTCTCGTGGTCTTTAGAAAGATAATCATTTACGTATTCGGTCACCGAATAGTCGCCTCCGAATTCTTCGTCGGTGGCATCGAGTGGGCCCCAGTCAGTCTCGATGTATTGCCAAGGTCCACCGACAGGTAAAGAGAGAGGGCGTGGATCTGGATAGAGGGTTTCGGGGAGCGCCCATTCGGATTCTTTTTTGGGGAAGTAGTCGTCCCAAGATTGGGCATCGATGATGTAATGCAACATCTTGCCTGACCCGATCGCGTGATAGCCTTGATTGGAAAAGTGTTTGGGGATGAGGGTGGCGTCGGGGATGACGTCTCGCATATTTTGGCGATTACTGTAGATGCCGGTTTTGTGTGGAGAGCGACCTGAAAAAATAGCGGAGCGAGAGGGATTGCAGGCTGGGGCAGGGCAGTGAGCGTTGGTGAATAGAGTTCCGCTCGCAGCTAGTCGGTCTAGATTGGGGGTAATGGTTTGTGGATGCCCTCCCAGACAGCCGATCCAATCATTGAGGTCATCCATGGAGATGAACAACACGTTGGGCTTTGTCTCCTTTGCAGAAAGTTCAGGAACCCACTGAAGTGAGAATGCGACAAAGAGGGCGAGAAGACGGTGCTGACTGGTGCGGATTTTCATCTCAAGATTTGGGAGGTGCGTGTTTGAGGAGTCAATCGGAGTATCTCTAGCGCGAGCATAAATTCGATTCTTATTTCGCCCCCGCTTTACACAAGACCGCGTTCGAAAGGAGGTTATGCGAGGATGCGCTCAGGGTGGATGGCTACACCGTGAAGAGAAACGACTTCAGAGTTGCCTCTGGATTGCGATCTTCGAAGCCGGGCGCGCAGGGGAGGCGGCCTTGATTTTTGAAATCCGAAAAGAGTTCCGTCAAGAAAGCCTCACCGAGATGAGGAGCATTCAGACAGGCTAAAATCTGGGAGTCAGCGGTAAGGAGCTCGGGGAGACGGCGCAGAATCTTGGGGTAATCCTTCTCGGCGTAAAAGCTGGAGCCTTGGTTGGACGGTGGGTCGATCACGATGAGGTCATAGGGGGCGCCGCGCACGAGTCGGCCCCAAGACTTAAAAAGATCGTGCGGAAGGTAACTGGCTCGGCGACAAGTTGCGGTTTCGAAATTGAGTTGATGATTCTTGCGTCCAGTTGCCAATGCTCCACTCGCCATGTCGAGATTCACCACCGATTCCGCTCCTCCCGCCAGAGCCGCTACTGATAACGAGCAAGTGTAGGCAAAAAGATTCAACACCCGTTTCCCTTGTGCGTTCTTTCGTATCCAATCGCGCCCCGGTTTCATATCGAGGAAGAAGCCATGGTTCTGATTACGGTCGAGAGAGAGTTGATACTTGAGGTCGGCCTCAATCGCGAGAGTGCAGCTTGGCACTTCTCCATAGGCCACTCGTTTGGGTGCTTTAGGCAGGTGTCGCTCCTGGACCACAATAGCAAGAATCTCCGTTTGGGTCTCCGCCCATTGAATGAGCTCTTCTGTCAGAGCGGAGTTCGCCTCTTTCTCGGCATAAAAGGTCACTAACACCACCGGAGAAAACCAATCGATAGCGACATGCTCCAGACCGAAAAAATGACCTCCGCGTCCATGCAGGAGGCGGCGACTTTCGGGAGGCAGCGTGTGGAAGTTGGGAAGAAGAGCGGACATCGAGTCTTGAGGCCCAAGTCTGATGAAAGTAACTGCGCTTTCCAAGCTCTGGATTCAAGCGGTTAAGCCTTGGTTCATTGCAAAAAATCAGGCCGGTGGGGCGAGTTGAAACTCGCGGTCCGTTTGGTTTTGCTATCGCAGGTGTTTTTCGAAAAAAGCGAGAGTTCGTTTCCAAGCGAGTTCGGCTTGTTCTTCGTCGTAACGTCCGGTGGAGTCGTTGTGGAAGCCGTGGTTGGCTTTGGGATACATCTCCATTTTGTAGTCAACTTTGGCCGCCTTGAGATCTTCTTCATATTCGGGCCAACTTGCATTCACCCGTTTATCGAGCTCTGCTAACTGGACAAGGAGAGCAGCCTTGATGTTTTTGCGAATCTCTTTCGCAGCTGGCGTGCCGTAGAAGGGGACTCCGGCATTGAGTTCTCCAGGAAGAGTCGCGGCTAACATGTTCACGACGTAGCCTCCGAAGCAAAAACCGACAGCGCCTAACTGGCCGGTACTGAGTTCGTGACTCTTGATAAATTTCGCTGCCGCCACGAAGTCCTGTTCTAACTTCGCGCGATCCATCTTACGCTGCAATGCACGTCCCTCATCATCATTGCCGGGGTAGCCACCCAGGGGATGAAGGCCATCAGGGGCAAAGGCCACAAAGCCAGCCTTTGCGACTCGTCGGGCGACATCCTTGATGTAGGGATTGAGCCCTCGGTTTTCGTGCACCACGAGCACGACCGGAGCCTTGCCCTTTAGCTGAGTGGGCACCACTAGATAACCTTTGCCTTCGCCATGGCCTTGGGGGGAGGAGAAGGTCTCATAAGTCGCCTTGATGTCAGGGTCATTGAAGCTCACTTGCTCTGCCGCAGCATAGTCAGGCGTCAAGGCCGTCAAGAGAGAGCCCATGGTCAAAGTCGCGGTCGTAATGGTGCCCAAGCGAGCGAGAAAAGTGCGACGGTCAATGATGCCATGGGCATACTCATCATACCAATCAAAGGCTTCTTGCGGAATCGGATGGCTGGCGGTCTCGGTTGGTGGCTCGGAGTTCATCATTCA
>CAZUEC010000360.1:0-2728 GCA_964618865.1 uncultured Roseibacillus sp.
GGCCTGTTATGTCGTTCTTGATTCTACTTCGAGTAAAATTACGTTTAGACGTCTTGATTATAATATAAGCAATGTAGTAAAAGAGTTGGAACAGGCAGGCTTGTCATCCGATTTGGGTCAGAGACTCAAAGAGGCGGCCTAAGCTACTGTCTGCTCCCTAACGAACGACCAAACTTATGGCGGATCAAACTCTTTTTAAAGTGCAGCGTGGAGAGGTGGTGAGTGACTGTATGAAGTCTACTTACGGTTTCATCTCTGAAAATTTGGATTTCTTTTACCACAATCTAAAAGCCATTCGAGAGATTCTCAATCCTGAAGAGGAGTTTACGTTCATTTCGCATGAGGACCGTTGGTCTTTCTCTTGTCGAGTTGATAAGGTGGAGTTGGGAGTGATTGCCAATGGCGAAGGAGCGATTCGAGAGGGAAGCACTTGCCCCTATAACGAGATACGAGAACTGCTGAGTGGTTCTGAGGATAAAGCCTAGAATTCTTAAATTTGGGAGAATAGGTATGAATCACGAAGAGATCATTGAGAAGATTTACGATATCAGTGCAGTCGAGGGGCTAGCCTGGTTTGAGCAAGGAGGCAATCTGGTAGAGAACCAGCTTTCTATTTCGGAGGAAGCAGTGCAAAAAATTGGCGAAGTCATCTTTTTGATGCGTTCTAATCTTGCGGTGGCGGCCCGCGATTTGCGGGGGCTTGTAATCAAGTCTGGGGCACAGACTTTCATAAACTACATTCATGGGAACACTCTGATTCTACTGGAAGTCGATTCCGCAGCTTCTTTGGATGATGTCTACAGTGCGCTGAAATCCCAATTGGGTGAATCCAAGGAAGTCGTGCAACTTGCGCCAGTCAATACTGGAGCTGCAGCAGAGTCCGCGCAGGTTCAGGAAGAGGAAGTTCTTCAAGAAGGTGATATTCCTTGGGACGAGTTTTATCGGTCTATGTTGGTTCAGTTCAAAAAAGTGGCTCCCGCCCAATTAGCTAAGAAGTTAATTGCGGAAAGTTGTAAGTTCGCTGGCGTAGCTGAATCCAGTAAGGGGGTCTCTCTTGAACAGGCTACTTCTATTGCCACGGAAGCAAGCAAGAAAATTCCAAACCAAGCCCGTCGTGAAATGTTGCAGAAAGAGCTTCAAGCGCTTTTAGCTAAATATTCCTCTTAAAAAAACTCCTCTCTATTGATCTCTCCTTATTAATCTAATGAATTCTAAATTCTTACTCTTATTTGCCGGTACTTTTGCAACGCTAGTAGGAACTGCGTCTGCTCAAGAAGTGACTTCTCTTGACAAATCAGACAACGCATTTCTTCTTATTTGTGCGGCCCTTGTCTTTCTCATGCAGGCTGGGTTTTGTCTGGTGGAGATGGGTTTTGGCCGAGCGAAGAACTCCATTAATATCATCATGAAAAACATGTGTGATATGGCGGCGGGGAGTATCGTTTTCTTTTTTGTTGGTTTTGGTCTGATGTTTGGATGGTCTCAAGGAGGGGTTGTTGGTTTGGGGAATTTTGGATTTAACTCGAGTTTGGATACTGCTAATCCGGTGTGGATCTTTTTCTTGTTCCAAATGATGTTTGCGGCAGCGACTGCTACCATTTCGTCTGGTGCGATGGCGGAAAGAACTTATTTCCCAGGCTATTTGGTTTATGCCGTTCTGGGTTGTGGTTTGGTATACCCTTTCCTTGGTCATTGGGCCTGGGGAGGTTTTGCCGCTGACTATGGATTTGGTGGAGGACAAGGGTGGCTTGCGGCGCTGGGTTTCCGAGATTTCGCAGGTTCGACAGTGGTTCACGGAGTTGGAGGAGCATTCGCGCTTGCGGGGATTATCGTGATTGGGCCGCGTAAGGGTCGTTTTGCGGAAGATGGGACTGCTAATCTTTTCCCGGGTCACAATGTGCCTCTCGCTTCTTTGGGAATGTTCTTACTCTTCTTTGGTTGGTTCGGATTTAACTGTGGTTCGCAATTGGCTGCGGATGGCGAGATTGGGCGAATCGGTGTGAATACGATGTTATCCGCTAGTGGTGGGGTTGTTGCCGCTTTGATCTATCACTGGGTGACGAAGGGCTGGGCCGAACCTGGTTCTGCAATTAATGGTGCTCTTGGAGGATTGGTCTCTATCACGGCATGTTGTAATGTGGTGGCTCCATGGTCTGCAGTGGTGATTGGTATTTGCGCCGGAGTGTTGGTTGTTGTTGGTGAGAACCTGCTGTTGAAGCTTAAGTTAGATGATGCAGTTGGAGCGGTTCCCGTTCACTTGATGTGTGGAATTTGGGGAACACTGTGTGTGAGTATTTTTAATGAGCAAAGTCCATTTGCTAATATTGGAGTACAAGCTTTAGGAGCTTTCTTGGTTCCTCTTATGGCCTTTGGTATCATTTGGGTCGTCTTTAGCATCATTGATAAAACGATTGGTCTGCGAGCTTCTGATGAGGCTCAAGATGTGGGGCTCGACTTTTCGGAGCACTCCTCAACTGCTTATCCTGACTTTGCGATTAACGAAGAAGAGTAAGTGACTCATTAAAGCGATTCTTTAGTATTTCCTTTTTTAAAAATAGCGCGATGCCCTGCCAAGGGGGTCGCGCTTTTTATTTTGGTTTAAGCGGTGGAAGTTTCTCTCGGGTAGACTGTGGTCTCGTGTGTTTGAGTCTTTGAAAAGAAAGATAGACTGTGTGGGCTTTAGACCATTTTTCAAAAGTCTATTCGTCTATCGAGTTTTTTTAAGGTT
>CAZUEC010000361.1:0-2722 GCA_964618865.1 uncultured Roseibacillus sp.
AACGCTTCTCAACTGCAGCGCGGTCAACAGTACGCATCTCACGAGAGAGAACTGCCATTGCAAAAGCATCATCTTGACCAAATTTTGAAATCGACCAACCGATTCCACCGTTAAACTCACAGCCCGGCCACTTAGACTTCCAGCTCCAATATTCACGAGGACCACTCTTCGACTGAAAAGTCGCACAGGCAAGAGTCACTCCCACCGCACCAGAAGTATTGTGGGGAGACATCCGACCTTCAGCATTCATCATTTTAGGTGGTAAAATCTTAAGCTGCTCATCACGCCATACTTTGGCGGCAGCTTGGGCTTTACCCCAACCTCCATATTTCTTCTTGGAGAAATTCTTTTGATACATTTTACCCTGCCTCATGATTCGAACCATGTAGCAGTTTTCAGCGACGTTTTTTGTTAAGTACATTGGCTTGGGGGCGACCAACCTTCAACAGGTATTCCGAATACGCAAGTTAAAAATGGCAATTACCCCCTTGGACTTGTTTTGCTTACCTGCTCATTTCACCAATCCAGATGATTATTTTCGCTTCGTTGGGAGGAAATAATTTTCCCTTGCTATTAAAATTAGCCAAGGCTAATTTAGATGCATGTTGCTCAAAAAATCATCCTATTTCTTAGCGTTATTGGCAGCGCTAATCCTCACTTCCTGCCGAAAAGCGGAGCAGGCGTTCATCTCCGAGCCATCCCAGTATCCTATCCCAATCACTGTAACTACGGGCATGATCGCAGATATTGTCCGTCAAGTTGGCGGTGAACATGTCGAGGTCACCGGCCTCATCGGGGAAGGAATCGATCCACACCTCTACAAACCCTTACGCAGCGACCTCGTGGCTTTAGGAGAAGCTGATTTGGTCTTCTACAATGGCCTCAAACTAGAGGGGAAGATGGAAGATATCCTTGAAAAAATGGCCCAACAAAAAAATGTAGTCGCGGTCACCTCCGAAATCGCAAAAGACTCTTCCTACCTCCTCGAAGATGGCGATCATCATGACCCCCATGTTTGGATGGATGTCAAGGGCTGGTCGAAAGCAACAGAAGCTTGCGCCGAACTACTCAGCGAATTCGACCAAGAACACGCAGAAGATTATCAGAAAAACCTGAAGCAATATCTCGCCACTCTGGAAAGCTTGGAGAGCTATGCTCAGCAGTCTCTCGCAACCATTCCAGAAAATCAGCGCGTGCTCGTGACCGCCCACGACGCTTTCGGTTATCTAGGCAAGGCCTACGGAATCGAGGTGAAAGGGATTCAAGGAATCTCAACCGAATCTGAAGCAGGCGTGAAGGACATTGAAAACTTGGTGAACTTTCTCGTGGAGCGAAAGATTCCTACTGTCTTTGTCGAGAGCTCGGTTTCCTCCAAAAACATCACAGCGCTTCTTGAGGGGACCCAAGTCAAAGGACATGAAGTCACCATTGGTGGAGAACTCTTCTCTGACGCGATGGGAGTATCCGGAACATACGAAGGAACCTACGTGGGAATGATTGACCACAATGTCACCCTCATCACGCGTGCCCTAGGTGGACAAGCTCCTGAAAAGGGCTTCCAAGGAAAGCTCTCCAAATGAGTTCTCAAAGCTCTCTGATTTCTTTCCTCGCATGAAAATAATGCTAACGCGGACTGCGGCCTCTGCGGTCTCTGCAATCGCGCTCATCGGGATCCACACTGTTAACGCCAAAACTGAAGCCCTCTCAGAATTGGAGTCTTTGGAATTCACCTCGAAATCCAAAAAAATCTTCACCCCCTATGTCACCTACAGCTTCGATCATTACGAAAATGTCTCGGGTGGCTTCGAGGCAGGGGGCACGAGTGCCGGTCTCGTCGATCTCGGATTTGATCTCGATTTAGAAAGCCTCTTCGGCTGGCAAGGAACGACTTTTACCGTCAATGCCTTTGCTCCCCATGGCAATGACTTCTCTGGAGACCGAGTGGGCGACTTTGGTGTGATTTCCAATAATTTCGCCGATACTGAGTTTAATCTCTTCCGCATTCAAATTGTGAAGGAATGGGGCGATTCTGGGAACTTTGTCAAATTCGGCCAAATCGCGGCCGACGATGACTTTTTAGGAATCCCCACCGCCGACCTCTTCATCCATTCTGCCTTTGCCCCCTTTAATACTCAGTCAGGAAACACCCTCACTCCTATCTTTCCTCTCGCCGCTCCTGGTGCCCTGCTTCACCTTCAGCCTTCAGATAATTTCTCCTTCACCACGGCCATTTACACCGGCTTCGCTGGTGAAGGCGGCTCGAGCAATCGAGGCTTCGACTGGGAATTTGGACGCGGCGATGGATACGCTCTATTCGCGGAAGCAGACTACACCTACGGCACAGGAACAATCACGCTGGGAGGATTTTACCACACCGGAGAGTTCGAGGAATTTGCCACCGGAGACACGGTAAGAGGGCTCTCCGCCTTATGGGCTGCCATCGATCATACTCTTGTGGATGGAGAAGCAAATGGAGGGCCGACTTTAGACCTCTTTGCTAGTGCTTCCATTGCTCCGCAGTTCGATCGCTCGGTCGCGACCTATAGTTTTGACGGCGGTCTGGTGCTTTCAGACCTCTTCGCGCCCGGTCACACCCTTGGGCTCGGATGCACCTTTACCGCCTTTGGCGATGACTTCCTCGCTGGTAGTGCCGACGCAGGTGTAACGGATACCGAAACGGTCATCGAGCTCACTTATTTTCTCCCCATTCACGAAAATTTTT
>CAZUEC010000362.1:0-2719 GCA_964618865.1 uncultured Roseibacillus sp.
AGGCTGGGCTTCCGAAGTTCGAAGAAGCGAAGAGGTTCTGAAGATTGGCAAGCAGATCTATTACGCCGGCAATGGGATGTTCTTCAAAATTATCGGCCTCAGCTTTGTGGGTACACTTTTTGGATTCTGCAAGACTATCGTTCAAGGAAGACTTACACTGGGAATCGGAGGTCGAATGGCTGGAGTAAAATGGGAATGTATACTTCGAGAGGGGAAGCCAAACTGGTGCGCGATTTATTTCGCGATATGGATTTTTCTCAGTAGAGAGTGAGCTTGCAGAGGAGAGTTTTCAGATTTTTTTCGGCTTGGGGATGAGGAAGCAAGTTAGAAAAAGACCTGCTAAAAATCCTCCTAAATGAGCTCCATAAGCGATTCCAGTGGCGGGACCAACGGCTCCCGAGACGTCGAGAAAGAATCCAACACCAGCGACAAGGGCAAGCCTTGAAGGAGGAATGGGGTATGCGATTGGCCAAATGTGAGGATTGGGGAGAGACCAACGTACTGCTAGTCCTAAATAAGCACCTTCGAATCCGAGGACGGCACCTGAGGCTCCGACGACTGGAATTTCACTTCCTCCTCGGAGGATGGCATCGGCAATCGAGCCGCAAATAGCGGTTATGATGAAAAGGCCCAACATCCACCGCCAGCCAAGGAGTTCGCCTACTAGGCCGGCAAAGACCCATAAAAAGAGCATGTTGGAGAGAATGTGGCCGAGGTCGCCATGGAGAAATGCGGCGGAGAGGAGGGTGGTCAGAGTGATGCCGTCTGTGATTTTTCCCTGACCTGAGAGAAGATTCGCTGAGGCTGTTTCTAGGTTTGTGGGAACTGATTTTAGGGCGTCGAGGCTGTCGACTGTTATTAGGTCAACTATGAACACGGTAATGATCACCAAAATGAGGCCAATTAACACGCGATGTGGGGTCTGAAGCACCCAAAAAAAGTAAACGCATGTCTAAAACCTGCAAGATTTGGGGAGAAAATCTGTCTCAGATGACAATAAATTTAATTTTTCCTGAAAAATATAAAATCTTCATATTCCAGCTTTCGTTTACTTAACTTGCTTATTTTAAGTTGCTTAAATTTTCCCTTTTAAATAAAAAATCCTTTAAAATTAACTTTTTCACAAAACGAATTATAAAAAAAAGTTGCATATCGAGTTGGCCTAGGTTAAAAATCTCTCGTCATGGAATTTAAAGTAATATTTATGGGGTTCGCACTACATTGCGTGCTCAATGCAGTTCTCATTTGTAAATCGTTCATCTCAAATGATGAATCACTTGTGAATGATGATCGGCTTGTGGCAGTTCAGGAAGAAAATGAGATGTTCAGCTCCATTAGTGATGTTCCGGGTAAGCTCACTCGTTTGGATATTGAAAAAGAGAATACGACAGAAGAGAGAGCTCTCTCTGTGCCCAAATAGAGTTATTCTTAAAACTCAATCAGATTAGATTTTTGGCAACAGAGAGATACTCCACAAGGGAGTTGTTTCAATCTATGACAGTTGCCGATGTCAGCTTTAGCCCCGAATTTCGGGGCTTTTTTGTGCCTTGATAGTTGCGTGCTCAAAAGAGCGACTCTGAAAGGGGTTTTGGAGTAAGATGCCGAAATTTAGTGAGAGTAGTAGAAAGTTATTCATTGGAAGAAGAGGGTTAAGGGCGGTAGGTAAAGTGGTGCGAAGTTTTAAGGATCGCAGAAAAGTGAGATTGGTGTTTTTGACTACTCTGGCATTATTGGCCTTTGCTGGGAATTCGGTTTTGTGTCGACTGGCCTTAAAGGGAGAGCTGTTAGAACCGCAGTTATTCACTGCAGTTCGAGTAAGTAGTGGGGCAGCAGTATTGATGATATTATCAATTTTCTCTGGAGGGCAGAAAGAAGTTTGGCGAGAGGGAAGTTGGAAGGGGAGTGGATTTTTAGCGCTCTATATGGTGGCGTTTTCTTATGCCTATTGTGGTTTGGAAACAGGAGCAGGAGCTTTAATTTTATTTGGAGCGGTACAAGTGACAATGGTGGCTTGGGCGATGAGGCGAGGGGAGAGATTGAGTGCTCGACAATGGGTCGGACTGTTAGTCGCAATGGGAGGTTTGGTTTGGCTATTGGCACCAGGAGGTGGAGCATCGGAACTTTGGGCTGGAGGAGTGATGACCTTGGCGGGTTTTGCCTGGGGGGGGTATACCTTATGTGGAAAAGATGCTGCTCATCCACTTCGAGAGACTTCCGGTAACTTTGTGAAGATCATTCCAGTCGTTCTATTATTGGTGGTAGTGGGAGGGGAAGGAGAAAGCTGGAGTGTGCAGGGATTGATTTTGGCGGTGATTTCCGGCGTTGTGACGTCGGCAATCGGTTACGCGATCTGGTATGAGGCTTTGCAGACTCTCAGTGCGACACGAGCGGCTGTTTTGCAGCTGTTAGTTCCTGTTTTAGCTTCAATAGGAGGTCTTGTATTTGGATCCGAAATTTTAAAACTGAGCTTGGTTATTAGTTCGTTGTTAGTGCTTGGAGGAGTGAGCTTGGTTTTGATGGGAAAAAGCAGGAAGAACTCTGTTTCTTGCGATTCATTGTAGAGCGCAATGGGGGATGGATTTTTGCGAGAAGAGGAGGTTCTGTTTTTGGTGAAAAATGAGTTAATCGAGTGAGAGCTCTAGTCCTTTTTTTCACAAAGGGGGTGAAGTTCTGGCGCGTTTTTTCTAGGCGTTGGATGAGCCGTTTTTTGAAATTGATT
>CAZUEC010000363.1:0-2718 GCA_964618865.1 uncultured Roseibacillus sp.
TTGGGTGCTGATGGGAAACCATTTTCATCTTTTGTTAGAAACTCCCGAGCCCAAGCTTCTTTCATTCTTTCATCATCGAGCATTTCGCGCTTTTTTATGAAGCTCTCTACTACCGCGCATCATCATTGGCACTTGCGGACGGCTCGGCGAGCCTTCCCTTCCATTCTTAGAATTGACCTCTAAAGAGGCTCTAGTTGGCGACTATGTTGACGAGCTTGTTGGGCACGACGATGATTTTGCGAATCGTTTTTCCTTCGAGGTGCTGTGGCACGGAAGGATCGGCTTGGGCCTGGGATTCGAGTTCTTCTTTGGAGATGTCGGCGGGAACTTGGAGCTTAGCCCGAAGCTTACCGTTGACTTGTACGATGATCGTAATCTCGGATTCTACGAGGAGAGAATCGTCGTAAGAAGGCCAAGCTTGTTCGGAGAGGAGGTTTTCTTGGCCAAGAAGGCGGTTGAGCTCTTCGCTAAGGTGTGGAGCGAAGGGATTGAGGATTTTGAGAAAATCGAGGAAGAGGGCTTCCGGGACAGAGTCCGCTTTGGTGTAGGCATTGACGCATTCCATCATAGAAGAGATCGCAGTGTTAAAGCGCAAAGCTTCGATGTCCTCGCCGACTTTCTTAATAGTGGCGTGTGTGATTTTAGCGAGCTCCGTTGAGTCGCTATTTCCGACCTTGTCGCGAAGGCGCCAGACCTTGGCGAGGAAGCGGAAGACGCCTTCGACTCCTTTCATTGACCAAGGTTTGACCTGTTCGAGTGGCCCCATGAACATTTCGTAAAGGCGCAGGCTATCAGCTCCATATTGCTCCACGACGTCGTCGGGATTGACAACGTTACCGAGAGATTTTGACATTTTTTGGCCATCTTCACCCATGATGAGACCTTGGTTAACGAGCTTTTTAAAGGGTTCGTTAGTGCTGAGGTAGCCGAGGTCGTTAAGCACTTTGTGCCAGAAGCGGGCATAGAGAAGGTGAAGGACCGCGTGTTCGGTTCCACCGATGTAGAGGTCAACTTGTGCGTTGTCTCCGGACCAATAGTCTTCCGCTTCTGCAGAGATAAAGCGTTCGCTATTACGAGGGTCGCAGTAGCGGAGGTAATACCAGCAAGAGCCCGCCCATTGGGGCATGGTATTCGTTTCGCGCTCGAATTGATCGGAGTAGTTGATCCAATCGGTAGCGTTGAGAAGAGGGCCGCGAGGATCGCCGGTGGGCTTGAAGTCTTCCATCTCGGGCTGGAGAAGAGGAAGTTCAGATTCTGGTAGAGCAGCGTGTTGACCGGTTTCTTTGTTCCAGAGAAGTGGAAACGGTTCGCCCCAGTAGCGTTGGCGAGAGAAGAGCCAATCACGAAGCTTATAGTTGATGCGGCGTTGGCCTTTTTTGTTTTCTTCCAGCCAGTCGATCATGTTGGCTTTGGCCTTGTTGGTGGGAAGTCCGTCTAGGAAGCCGGAATTGATGGCTGTGCCGGGGTCGGTGTAGCCTTGCCAGTCGGAATCGTTTTTGGGTTGAACGACTTGTAGAATCGGAAGCTCGAATTTTTGAGCAAACTCATAATCACGTTCATCGTGAGCTGGGACAGCCATGATCGCGCCAGTGCCGTAACCCATCATCACATAGTCAGAAATCCAGACTGGGATTTCTTCGCCATTAGCAGGATTGATTGCAAAGGCGCCAGTCGGTTCACCAGTTTTGTCTTTGTTCAGTTCGGTACGTTCGAGATCGGATTTGGAAGCGCAGGTCGCAATGTAGGCTTCGACTTGAGCACGATTCTCGTCAGTGGTGATTTTCTGAACCAAAGGATGCTCGGGAGCGAGCACCATATAGGTGGCGCCGAAGAGGGTATCGGGACGGGTGGTGAAGACCGTGATGGTTTCGCCGTTGATGGTGAAGTCAACTTCGGCGCCTTCACTGCGCCCGATCCAGTTGCGTTGCAGAGCTTTGATGGAGTCGGGCCAATCAAGGGGCTCCAGTTCGTCGATGAGTCGCTGCGAGTATTTGGTGATGCGGAGCATCCATTGGCGGAGTGGACGGCGCTCGACAATTTCGCCTTTGGCTTTCCATTCTTCAATCTCTTCGTTAGCGAGGACGGTGCCCAAGCTAGGTGACCAATTGACGGGTGCTTCATGAATGAAGGCGAGGCGGACTTCGTCAATTTGTTCAATGGTCCAGCCTTGCTCTTCGAGCTGAGAGACCGGTTGCGCTTTCTGAGTTTCTTCGCAGAAGTAGGAGTTGTAGAGCTGGAGGAAAATCCATTGGGTCCATTGAACGTAGCCGGGGTCGGTGGTGTTAACTTCACGGTCCCAGTCATAGGCAAAGCCGAGAGCCTGAAGCTGGCGGCGGAAGTTGTTCACATTGGCCTCGGTGGTGATGCGGGGGTGTTGACCGGTTTTGATGGCATATTGCTCGGCAGGGAGTCCAAAGGCGTCCCAGCCCATGGGGTGGAGCACGTTGAAGCCATTCATGCGCTTGTAGCGACCGATGATGTCGGTGGCGGTATAGCCTTCGGGATGTCCTACGTGTAGACCCGCCCCAGAAGGGTAAGGAAACATATCGAGCACGTAATACTTCGGCTTGGTAGCATCGAAGTCTTTCTCGCCAGGATTGGGAGTGCGGTAGGTTTTTTCGTTCGCCCAGCGCTCTTGCCAGCGTGGCTCAAATTCATCAAAGGGGAAGGGTTTGGAACGTTCGTCGGACATGTTTCGGAGCGGGAGACTCCTGAATC
>CAZUEC010000364.1:0-2706 GCA_964618865.1 uncultured Roseibacillus sp.
AAGCGTTTTTTCAAGAAGTCGAGCGCTATCGCTTCGACAAGCTGCACTACCTGCCAAACTACATCGATTATAGTGCGTACGCAGACCAATCAGTACTAGACATCGGCTGCGGCCTCGGAACGGATTTATCTTTATTTGCCAAGGGTGGCGCCACGACAACTGGCATCGATATAGCGCCAAAGGCGATCGAGTTTGCCGAACACAACTTTGCTTGGCGCGGATTAAACGGTGACTTTCAGTGCATGGACGGTGAGTCTCTTGCGTTTGAAAACAATAGCTTTGACTTTGTGTATTGTCATACCGTGTTACATTTCACCACGCAGCCTGGCGCGATGGTAAAGGAAGTAAAACGAGTATTAAAACCCGGTGGCACGGCGCTGTTAATGACAATAAATCGGGCGTCATGGTTGTATGCCTTACATAAAATTGCAGGCCTAAAAATCGATTACCTGGATGCCCCTATATTTCACCGTTTTAATTACAATGAATTTGAGAACTTGCTCGCTCCATTCAACGATAAGCAAATAATAGTCGAACGTTTTCCCGTGCGCACCGAAGTTCATAAGGGGCTCAAAGCAGTAATTTATAATCGCCTATTTGTTGACCTCTATAATGCAATGCCGCATGCACTGATTGGCAAGACCGGTTACCACCTGCTAGCAATGGTCAGAAAGTGACATAATAAGGTAGAGGCGATCGTTAGAAATAAAGCAACACCATGAAGCGCGACATTCAATCACTAAAAGAAAAAGAGTTTGACGTCATAGTTATTGGCGCAGGAGTACACGGTGCCTGCGTCGCCAGAGACGCGAGTCTGCGAGGCATGCGCGTAGCACTTATCGATAAAGGTGATATTTGTGGCGCCACTAGTCATAACTCCTTAAAGACCATCCACGGTGGCATTCGCTATCTCCAGCATTTAGATATTGCTCGCACCTGGGCCTCGATACGTGAACAACGCTACTGGCTGAAGACTGCGCCGCGACGAGTTAAACCCCTACCATTTTTGATGCCGACTTATGGTCACGGCATGCGCGGCCCACTTGCCATGTTAGCTGGCATTATGTTGTACGCCCTACTGGGAATAGGCCGGAACATCGGCTTAGCCTCAAAATCTAAGATCCGTATGGGCCGAATAATTTCAGCCAAACAATGCCAAACCCTGGTAAACGATGTGCCAAGCAAAAACCTAAGCGGTGCAGCGGTTTGGGATGATGCGCAAGTTGAGGATGCCGACCAAACAGTGCTCGAAATCACCGAACACGCAAGCCAACATGGCGCCGTTATCGCTAATTATGTAGCCGCAACGGATTTCATTATTGATCAACAAAAAGTGAGTGGAATACGCGCGACAAACCAATTAAACGGTGACACTTTTGAAATTAAAGGACATTGCGTGGTTAATGCCACTGGCCCATGGATAGCACAGCAGTTGCAAAGCTCGTCGCTGTCTAAGCAAATTGAAATGGATGTGCCCTTAGTTAAAAGCATGAACATCGTCACCAAAACAAAAACTAATGACCACGCCGTTTCTTTTTATAGTCGGCATGATTCAGATTCGATGCTAGGCAACACTAAGCGCTTGTACTTTTCAGTGCCTTGGAAAGATTATTCGGTGTTTGGGACCACCCACTTAATTCACAGTAAAGACCAGCTTGATATAAATACCGAAGCGACTGAAATCCAAAGCTTCCTCGATGAAATTAACCAAGCCCACCCGAGCTCAAGGCTAGGTCTAGACGATGTCTTGTATTGTTATCAAGGTTTAACACCGGCCGACGCTGGCGAACAAAATGAAGCTGCCAACCGACTGCACGACAGTAAAGTAATCGATCATCGTAAACACGATAACGTTGATGGTATGGTCAGTATTGTGAGCATTAAGTGGACTACGGCTCGACGCGTCGCCGAACAATGCACCAATATTCTCGCAAGCAAGTTGAACATTAAGAAAAAATGTTTGACTCGTGACACGCAAATCCCTTGTTTTGATTACGACAGAACGCTGTGCAACCTTGTTGACAAAGAATTAAAGCAACAATGCCTCACGCATATAGAGCGTAGCATGCCGCTAAATTTATGCGATTTTTTATTACGACGCACCGATGACTTTATAACAAACAAACTTAGCGCTCAGCAGTTGGCGACTATCATAGACACATTCGCAAAGTATTTTGAGTGGTCAAGAGAGCGCCAAAGAGAAGAAATAAGCACCCTGCAAAACACATTCATGTCACCTGCTGCAAGTGACATGCTTAACAAAATTTATGAGTCTTTGAATGATTGATAAAAATGATATCGTATTAGTAACTGGCGGCACTGGTTTTACTGGCGTGCATCTGGTCAAAGCTTTGTGTAACACCAGTGCAACAGTGAGAGTCATTGCAAGGGCTTCCTCCAACCGCAGTGAACTCGAAGATCTACCAATCGAGTGGTTCACCGGCGATGTGTTTGACGAACAAACCATAGAACGAGCAATTCAAGACGCCACCTATATTTTTCACGTTGCCGCGGCCTATCGCGAAGCTAAGATCAGTGATGAGGTGTATTGGAATGTGCATGTTAAAAGCACACAATTACTTGCCAAGCACGCGCTTAAACTAAACAAGCTAAAACGTTTCATTCACACCTCAACCATCGGCGTACATGGGCATATTGAAGAACCACCGGCCGACGAAAATTATCGATTTGCTCCCGGTGATGAAT
>CAZUEC010000365.1:0-2700 GCA_964618865.1 uncultured Roseibacillus sp.
TCATAAGAAAGGTCAAAAACTTGAGGCCACCAGAGCGCTTCGCCCTAGGAGAACTCTCCTCCTCAGGGGTCAATTCTGCAGCGGTGGCGAAATCTTCATCTTGGGTCTCGTTTTCTAAGGAGTCGTTTTCTTCAGACATAAAAAAAGGGAAAAGGGGTAACTACGTTTGAAAGTTCTCGAACAAGTCTTATTTGGACAAGCTTAATTAATGTCGATTGGTTTTTCTGAGCTTTTCTTTTTTCCACTCTTCATTCCGACAAAACGGCGTAAATCAAGACCAAGCATCGAAAGAGAGTTGATGAGAAGGATGAAAAGTAAACCTTCATCAATAAAAGGAATCGGGTCTGGAATCGCCAAGCCAAAGGCAGAGGCTACAAGTAAAAGAACAGCTAAGATTTTTTTCATATCAGATTACGAAGTTGAGAACCGAGCTTACAGACAATGGCAAAGCCCGCCAAGGCACTATAATTTCAGTCAAAATTTACCCTAGAAGCGACATCGAGTGTTTTTCCGGTCGTTTTTTCATTTCACAATTGCTTATTTTGGCTCAGTTTCCGCGCCCCGCCGGTGCCAATCCGGCTTCTCTTTATGAATATTTCGGTTCAAAAACAGCCCCAATGCCAAGCAACACTCGAAGTGGAGATTCCCAGCGAGGTGGTTTCCTCAGAACGGAATCAGCTTGTGCAATCTTTTGTGAAACAGGCAAAAATCCCAGGTTTTCGCCCCGGCAAAGCCCCTCTCAATGTGATTGAAAAAAGATTTGGGAGCTCCATCGACGAAGAATTAGATGGTCGCCTCATGGACAAAGCCTTCCAAGCCACCTTGAAAGAAGACGAAAGCCTCAAAGTCATCGATATCAAATGGCCCGACGCCCTCGACCGCAAAACCGATGGCTCAGCGGTCTTGAAGGCAAACCTGATTCTCGCCCCTGAGTTCACCCTGCCCGAATACACTGGGCTCACCATCGAAGTTCCCAAACAGGAAGTGACTCCCGAATTGGTCGAAAACGAACTCAATACACTCCGTGAACGCCATTCCGAATATCTCGATATCGAAAATCGAGCAGTCGAAGAAGACGACATCATCGTTATCGATTACGAAGGAAGCTGTGATGGCAAAGAAATTTCCGAAATCACCGACCAACCCGTCCCCCAGCTCGAAAAAGGAGAAGAGTTTTGGCTCAAAGTCGACGAAGACTCCTTTCTCCCCGGCTTCGCCACTCAATTGATTGGCCTCCAAACCAAAGAAAGTCGAGAAATCACCGTCTCCATCGAAGAAGACTTCCCCCTCGAACCACTCCGCGGAAAAGACCTTGTCTTCCAAGTCACGACAAAGGGAATCAAAGAACAAAAGAAACCCGAAGACGATGCCCTTGTAGAAGCTCTCATGCCCGGTGGCTCCATGGACGACATCAAAGAAACCATCGAATCGCAAATGCGTTTTCAGATAAATCGCCAGTTGGAAGAATTCAAAGAAAGCAAGCTACTCGAACAAATTGCAACCGCCGTAGATTTCGAACTTCCCGAAGAATACGTCTCCTCCGAAACCCAAGGACAAGCCGATCGCTTAGTCGAAGATGCCGTTAAAAGAGGCATGACCGAAGAGCAGCTTCAACAAGAGCAGGAAACCATCTTCGCCACCGCTGGCGAGCAAGCACGCAACAACCTCAAAGTTCAGTTCCTACTTGGCGAAATCGCACAAGCCGAGAAAATCACAGTGCCAGAAAACGAACTTCTACAAACCATCACCAGTCTAGCCAAACGAGAAGGAAAACCTCTCAAGGCTTTCATCAAACAACTTCAGCGTGAACGTCGAGTAGACTCTATCCGCAACCAAATGTTGATCGGCAAGACCGTTGACTTCTTGCTAGAGAACGCGAACTTCGTCGAAGTAGAACCAAATCAAAATGATAACGAATCAAAATCAGATGACTAATTCTTCCTCCGCTGGCGTTCCCAGCAACAACTACTACGTCCCAACTGTCATCGAGCAAGATGGCCGTGGTGAGCGAGGCTATGACATTTATTCTCGACTGCTTAAGGACCGTATTATTTTTATCGGAACAGGGATTGATGACTTTGTCGCCAACTCCGTCATTGCACAATTGCTCTTCCTCCAGATGCAGGATCCAAAAAAAGACATCCACATCTACATCAACTCCCCCGGAGGCTCCGTGACAGCCGGCTTAGCCATTTACGACACCATGCAGTTCATCACCTGCGACGTAAACACCTACTGCATCGGAATTGCCGCCTCCATGGGAGCAGTCCTCTTGACTGCAGGAACCAAGGGCAAACGTTTTTGCCTCCCCAATTCCCACGTCATGATTCACCAAGTCTCTGGAGGAGCACAAGGAACTGCTGCTGATGTCGAACGGACAATTGGCTTCATGTTCAACCTCAAACAAAGACTCAATAAAATCCTCTCCCATCACACTGGGAAAACCGAGGAAGAAGTCGAACGCGATGCTGACCGTGACAACTATATGTCAGGCGAAGAATCTGCCGCCTACGGGCTCGTCGACAAAGTGCTCGAAAACCGAACCGAGCACCCCGTCATTGCTCCCGCCGACTAAACACCCCATCTCATTGACTTAAACAAGAAGCTCGAATCTCTCGATTCGGGCTTTTTTATTGAATCGCAAGCCCTTCAATCAGACTGCGTGAAATACCTCCATAAGTTCAGAAAGAAACCTCATTA
>CAZUEC010000366.1:0-2695 GCA_964618865.1 uncultured Roseibacillus sp.
GCGACTCCAAAGCTCGGGCCGCAGAAGCGACATCAAAAGCAATTTCCGTCGGATGAACTTCCAATGCGAAATAAACATCTACCTCCTTGTAAGCATCTAAGATGGGAGTCCATCGACTGGCAAAATCCTGAAAACCCTTTTCCAAATAGGCTTGGTCGGTAGGAGGAAACGCATAAAGAGCGTGCCAAATACTAGATCCAGTGAATCCATTAACCACTACCTTGCCAGTTCCCGCCGGCTTATCGGCCATGTAACTCTTGCCCACATCCATGAATTTTCGGGCAGCTTTCCCAGTATCGATCATCTCCTGAGCAGCCCGCTGTCGAACCCCTTCAGGATCCCCATCACCCCATATCTCAGGTGATAAAATCGCCTTGTGACGCTCGTCGATCAAGTCACAGACCGCCTGCCCCACCAAATGATTAGAAACCGCGTAACAAACAAGATTGTTAGTGGAGAGCAACTTCCACAAACTTTCCGCATAGCCTTCTTCATTTAAAACTCGCTGAACTTCAAAGTGATCACCCCAACAAGCAAGTTCAACCCCATCATAGCCCATTTCACGAACTTTAGGTAAAAGATCTGCGATCGGAATATCAGCCCACTGGCCGGTAAAAAGAGTGACTGGTCTTGGCATTTTCTTAAGCATTTATGAATTTAGGAGCACATGTTGAAGCGGTTCTGTAGCGCTTCGGCAAATATTTTTTCAAGGTCAGCATAGACAGACCTATTTTCTTCCCTCGCCTCAATATCCCGTCCCGCTGAAGGAGCAGAGAAAACAGCCTCCAATTCACTCAATTCCTCACCGAACGAGACCGCAGCCCTCATCGCCGCACCCAACCCCGCCGAGCCCGACACCGCAAGTCGACGCACTTTTTTTCCAAAGATATCGGCCACTACCTGAGCAACCCCGTCATTTTCTGAAGCTCCCCCAGTAAGAAGAATTTCTTCGGTCTCAACTCCCAACCAATCCGAATGACGTTTCATATTGAGAAACTGCCCTTCTAAAACCCCCCGAACCCACTCCTCCGCAGTGGGTTCACACTCCCAACCAACAGGAATGAAATCATCGCATTGAACTCGAGGAGTAATCTCATCATCGACAAAAGGAAGAATCACTCGCCTCCCGTTCCCCGCCGGAGTCTTTGCCAAACCCTCCACATCGAAATCCTTCCAACTTAGAGAATAGCGTTCCTTAATCGCCTCGCGAGCGAGAGAACCATTCCGAAAACAGATCAAACTCATAAACCCTCCCAAAGGATTCCCAAAGACATGCCCAAATCCTCTTGGATCTGTAACCGCCTCAGGCATCGCCGCAAAAAGAGTATCACTAGTCCCAAGACTGATCACCATTCGACCCGGTAAAGCGGCACCCATCCCCACCAAACTACAGGGATTATCGCCCGACCAAATGACCACTTCACAAGAAGGATTCAGCCCAAACTTAGCAGCGAAATAAGGAGCAACCTTTCCCGCTACTGTCGAAGCAGGCTCAATGGCTGGCAACTTTGCCTTCAAATCAGGAGCCGTAGCTTCAAGTAAATCTCTATCCCAATCCGACTGAGCTAAATTCATCAAATTCATCCCTGCTCCATCTCCCGTATCAATCGCAACACTCTTACCCGCAAGAACACTAGCTAAGAACGAACTCACAAGATGAATGTATGCCGTTTTCTGATAGCCTTCGGCATCATCTTGAGCAAACTTCCGAATCTGTGAACCCGTAAACCGTTCAATCGCAATAGACCCACTCCGACTACACACCTCTTCATCCCCCCCCATGCTTGCCGAAATTTCTGCGCATTGCGACTGAGTCGAAGTATCCATCCAGATTGGCGAAACTTCTCGCGCAAGGGCAGGTGCAATCTGAGTAGCCAACTCTTGCTTCTCATCCAAAGCCGCTAACTTTTCCTCAAAATTCCCCTGAAGGTAAACACTCCCATGCTGCTGCCCCGAACCAGAAAGCGCGACCACCTGAGATAACGGAGCCCCCTTCTCCTTCAATCGTGTCAAAACAAGATCAAGAGCCTCAAGCCACATGAGAGGATTGGAATGCACTTCTCCCGACTGCTCATTTGCTAAAAAACCAGATTCCATTCCATAAGAAGGGAATGTTTCACCAAAGTTGACTGTCTCTTCTGATATAACATCACCTAGTTGCGTGTCTATCAGCATCGCTGAGAGACTTTGTGTTGATGAATCAATTCCTAAAAATAATGCCATTTTGATTACCTAGTATTTACAAATTTCCTAAAGAGTTAAAAGACAGGCAAAATCGTTATTTATTCCGCAGTTTTTTCATTTTTTTCTTAAACAAAAACACAGTTTCTGTCGTTCTATTGGCATGAGCAGTGCTAACTGATAAGTGCCGTATTGCTTGAACAGCATGGAGGCCGAGTGTGGTTTAATGGGTTTTTCCGCCTCGGCTTCCATGCCCCCTCTCTCAACTCCTACAAATAGTCGTTGAGAAGATTTTCTAACCGCTCCTGACGACCACTATCCAACTGAGGAGGCGCCACTTTAAGAGCATAAGCATCTAACGACTCAAGCGAAGCCGTTCCAGACTCAATTTCCGCCCCAATTCCGCTATCAAAGCTACTGTAGCGAGTCTTTATAAATTCCGAGAACTTACCGTCCTCTTGCATCTTAGAAGCCACCTTCAACCCCCTTGCAAAAGCATCCATCCCCCCAATAT
>CAZUEC010000367.1:0-2691 GCA_964618865.1 uncultured Roseibacillus sp.
GTTACTAAGGAATAAATGTGGAAGTTTGATACTCCCATCATCTGAATCTTCCTGTTAATCAAAGATTTCTGCTCTTACCGTTATGCTTGCTACCCTAAAAACTATGTTTGGAAAGAAGACCTTGGGTCCTTCCTATCCAGAGCGTCCTGTCACCAACGACCAAGCCGAATCTAACATCCCAGGCCTTTTTATTATCGGAGACATCTCTGGGACCTCCCTCATCAAACTCACCATCAATCAAGGCGTTCAAACAGCAAACGAACTCGCCAGCCGTCTCAAGGGTCATGACTCCAAAGCCGACTACCAAGTCGCGGTCATCGGTTGCGGGTGTGCGGGAATGGGAGCTTTACGCCAGCTCAAAACCCTCGGCGTCAAAAGTGTTGGCATCGATGCTCGTGACACCTTTCAAACTATCCGCGACTTCACCAAAGGCAAACCGCTCTACCTCGAACCTGAAGACATCCCCTTTGAAGGAGGATGGGAGCTCGAAGAAGGAACCAAGGAATCCCTCCTCACCCAACTCGATGGAATCATTGCGCAAGAAAATCTCTCTCTACGAACTTACGAGAAAATCGAAAACATCGAAAAACAGGACGGAGCCTTCACTCTCACAACGAACAAAGACTCCTTCACTGCTCAATATGTCATCCTCGCCATCGGCAAAAGCGGCAACCCTCGCAAAGCAGGCGTCCCTGGCGAAAAAGAAAACCCGCGTAAAATTCACCACCGCCTCATCGATCCAGCCGATTATCAACAACAAGATATTCTCATCTACGGTGGGGGAGACGTCGCCCTCGAAGCGGCCATCGCCTTAGCCGAAACGAACAAAGTCACGCTCACCACCATCGACCAAGCCCTCACCTTCCCCAAAAAGCGCAACGTCGACAAACTCTATGAACTAGAGAGAGCCGGCAAAATGACCATCAACCTCAACTCCAAACTCGTCGCGGTGGGCGAAAAAGACGTCGGGATCCAAATCGGAGACGGCGATCCTCAAAAGGTTCCTAACGACACGGTCTTCCAAATGATCGGAGCCGAACTCCCCATTGGATTTCTCAAAAAAGTTGGCATCCGCCTTCAATCCCAGTGGACCTTTAACCGTTGGATATGGCTCATCGTCAGTAGCATCATCGTCTACGGCATCTATTCTTGGAAAAAAGGCTTCTGGCCCTTCCCTTACGGCTTAGGCATCAAGAACCTCCCCAGCATCCTACAACATCCCTCCTTCTGGTATTCTCTCCTCTACACCCTCCTCATGGTCGTCTTCGGTCTCAAAGCAATGAAACGCTGGAACCGAGGAGGAAAAGACACCTACCAGACCTATCGCTTCCTCTCCTTAATCCTCTTCCAAGTGATTAGCTTTGTCGGGATCGAAGTCTTTGCCGCCATCTTTATCCCTCAACATTGGTGGCGACTCTATGCCTGGAACAACCCCTTCCCTCTCCTATTCGATTCCTTTTATGGCTGGAGCGGATTCACCCAAAACCACCTTCAAACATTCTTCATCGCAGGCGGTCTCGTCATGACCTTTGTCGTCATTCCCCTTTTCGTCCGTTGGCACGGCAAACGATTTTGCACTTGGGTCTGTGGTTGTGGAGGGCTAGCAGAAACCTTTGGCGACCGTTGGCGACATCTCTCACCGAAAGGAATTCGCTCTCAAAAATGGGAGCTTGTTGGAACCATCATTATGTTCTGGGCCTTCATCACTGCCGGCATCATCATTTTCGGCTTCGGGGGAAATACAGGAGCCTCTGGGCTTTTCCACAAATCCTACGCCCTCGTAGTTGACTTCTGGTTAGTCGCCGTCATTCCCGTCGCCCTCTATCCCTTCTTCGGAGGAAAAGTTTGGTGTCGCATGTGGTGCCCCTTGGCAAAATACATGCAGGTCCTCTCCAAGTGGTACGGCACCCTGCAAATCAGCTCTAACGACAAATGCATTAGCTGCACCCAATGCTCCACCTATTGCGAAGTCGGAGTCGATGTCATGTCTTTCGCTAAAAATGGCCAAGCCTTCGACAACACCAACTCCTCTTGCATTCAATGCGGCATCTGCGTCTCCGTCTGCCCCATGGATGTCCTAAGCTTCGATAACGATGCCCGTAAGGATAAAAAGGTACTTTCCGAACACAGCCTCCCAGAAGTCAAAAAATGATTGCCCATCACCCTTCGGACTCACTCAACATCCGATAAAAGAAACAATCAAAAACCGACCTCAGAAGTAACTCGGGTTCCATAACCGAACCAGCTCTCGCACAGAATCAGGCAAGTCGATCTCGAAATCAAACCAGATCCTCGCCTGCTTCCACTCCGAAAGCTCCCCCCGGAATCGACCGATAAACCCTTTTTCCAAATCAAATTGTCGAAATGACTACGGTGAAATTTTTCAAGAACAACGCGTAACGAAGGAATTGCTCGCCTGCCCACATCGCCTACGGCGAAGGCGAGGAACCAATGACTGAGGAGCAATGCTATCATTGGGAATTTCAACCAGTCTTCTTCTTGAACGCAACTCTGTTACCATTTCTCAGTAAGATCAAAGAACAACATTTCGGCAAAGCCATTTGGAACAGGGGCTAGTCAAAAAAATTAAGTAGAGGATCAAGATGCGTCGTAGTAAACCTTATTCCAATGATTACCCCTACTCTGGCGGGAACGGTAATTATCTGCCTTAAGGCCTCATTAGGGTAGACC
>CAZUEC010000368.1:0-2666 GCA_964618865.1 uncultured Roseibacillus sp.
CCATCGCGGAATACCTCATGGACCAAGGGAAAGACGTTCTTATCGTCTTTGATGATCTTTCCAAGCATGCGGTGGCATACCGTCAGGTTTCTTTGATTCTTCGTCGTCCTTCTGGTCGTGAGGCTTATCCTGGTGATGTTTTCTACCTTCACAGCCGTCTTCTTGAGCGCTCTGCTCGTCTCTCTGAAAATGCTGGTGGTGGTTCTCTGACTGCTCTTCCTATTATTGAGACGCAGGCAGGTGATGTATCGGCTTACATTCCGACAAACGTGATTTCGATTACGGATGGACAGATTTTCCTTGAGACTGATTTGTTCTATCAAGGTATTCGTCCTGCGATTTCAGTTGGTCTTTCGGTATCTCGAGTGGGTTCTGCCGCTCAGACCAAGACTATTAAGTCTGTGGCTGGAACGACTAAGCTCGACCTGGCTCAGTATCGTGAGCTTCAGGCTTTCGCTCAGTTTGGTTCTGATCTCGATGATCAGACCAAGGCTAAGCTTGAGCGTGGTGCGCGTATTGTTGAGCTCTTCAAGCAGAATCAATACACACCACTTTCTATTGAGGAAGAGTGCATCTATCTCTTCGCGATGCAGAACGGTTACTTCGATGATGTCGATGTTGACCGCATCAAAGAGTGCCAAGCGGCAATGGGTGAGTTCTTCAAGAACCGCAAGAGCGACCTTATGTCCGAGATTCGTAACGACAACCCTGACCTCAAGAAGAACAAAGAGGCTAAGGAAAAAGTTGATCAAGCGATGAAAGATTTCAAGTCGAGTTGGAAGTAGTCGTTCGCTGTTAGAAAACGATTTTCCAATAACCTTTAACGAGTAACACTAGTGGCCAACCTTCGAGACATTCGCCGACGCATTAAGTCGGTTAAGAACACCGCTCAAATCACCCGCGCGATGCAGATGGTTGCAGCGGCGAAGATGAAGAAGGCGCAAGATCAGGCTCTTGCGGGTCGTGATTATGCGGATCTTCTCAATCAGGTCCTGGTGAACTTGAAGGAGAATGTGGATGAGGAAGCGCACCCTCTTCTCGAGAAGCGAGATGGAGGTAAGGAGCTCATGCTCGTTATTTCCACTGATAAAGGCCTTTGCGGAGCGCTGAATACGAATCTTCTCAAGAAGGTTCGTGCGAGTATTTCTGAAGATGCTGAGATTGAGTTCGTGACTGTTGGTCGCAAGCTCAGAGAGCAAATTTCTAAGGCTGGTGACGAGATTGTTGCGGACTTTGAAGTTACAGACCCAGCTCCGTTCATCGAAGCTCGTCCGATTGCGAGTCTTCTTATGAAGAAGTTTCTCAGTGGGGAGTATGGAAAGATTTCGGTCTCTTTCACAAACTTCGTGAGCACCATGACTCAGGACCCAACCGTGGTTCAGCTTCTTCCGATCGATGCTGATGCTGTCGGTGAGAAACAGGATTACGAGGGAGTGGGTAAAGGCGAAGTCGCGGAGACTGACCATAAAGCCGCGCTCGGAAAGGAATATCTTTTTGAGCCTTCTTCAGAGGGAGTCTTGGATGCCTTGCTTCCCCTTTATGTCAATTTCCAGGTTTACCAAATGATCATCGAATCTCGCGCTTCCGAGCACTCTGCACGGATGGTGGCGATGAAAGGCGCGACTGATAACGCGAAGAAGATGACCAAAGAGCTGACTCTTCAATACAACAAGGCCCGTCAGGCAGCCATTACTGCCGAGCTCCTTGAAATTACAACCGCCATGAAGGCAATGGAGTAATTGACTTTACTTAAAACCAACGACCTTCATTTGACCTCTTTTAACCCCAGATAAATTTCGGATAACCACTAACTCTCTCTACCATGAGCAACCAAGGAACCATCGTCCAAGTCATCGGCGCCGTCGTTGACGCTGACTTCTCGAAGGCAAGTAAACTGCCTGATATCTATAACGCCCTCGAAGTGTCCTATAATCCAGGCACAGGCGATACTACTCTCACTCTTGAGGTGCAGCAGCATTTGGGTGACGGTTGGGTTCGTGCGGTTGCGATGTCTGCATCTGACGGTTTGAAGCGTGGGATGACTTTATCCGATACTGGCAAGCCCATCGCGGTTCCTGTTGGTAAGCAAGTTTTGGGACGTATCTTCAACGTGACGGGTGACTTGGTTGATGAGAATCAGCCTCTTCCAAACGCGGAGGCTACTGCTCCGATTCACCGTCAAGCTCCTGTTCTGACTGAGCAGTCAGTAAACACTGAGGTTCTTCCTACTGGGATCAAGGTTATCGACCTCATTTGCCCCCTCCTCAAGGGTGGTAAGGGTGGTATGTTCGGTGGTGCGGGTGTTGGTAAGACTGTTGTTATCATGGAGCTCATTAACAACATTGCGAAAGCACACGGTGGTTTCTCCGTTTTCGCAGGTGTCGGTGAGCGAACTCGTGAGGGGAATGACCTTTACTGGGAAATGATTGAATCTGGCGTTATTTCTACTGAGAAAGACGAAAAAGGCCACCCTAAGCTCAACGACGATGGTACTCCAATTCTCGCTGATGGTTCTAAGGTCGCTCTTTGCTATGGCCAGATGAACGAGCCTCCAGGAGCGCGTCTCCGTGTTGCTCTTTCTGCTCTCACTATGGCGGAGCATTTCCGTGACGAAGACGGACAGGACGTTCTTCTCTTCGTTGATAACATTTTCCGATTCTCTCAGG
>CAZUEC010000369.1:0-2665 GCA_964618865.1 uncultured Roseibacillus sp.
GTTTGACGTCCATAAGAATCATATTGCATCGTTGCGATACGTCCCAACTCGTCAAATGACTGATATTGAAGCCCTGAATCATGATAAGTCCTACTTGTCGAAGTATTATCGTGATAGGTCGTGGCCAGCACTTGTCCCCGGCCATTGTAGGTAGAGCTTGTCTTCTGAGAAAGATTGTCGGTGACAGAACGACGCTCCCCGTTCACCCATTCGTAAGTTGTCGTGATAAGAGTGCTCCCTCCATCCGGGCTCACTGTTTGAGAGTCCATTTGCCCCATCACATTATTACCGCCGAGATAGGTCATGGTGGCGACGCGGTTTCCTGGCGCCACGGTCGAGACTACATTTCCAAAATCATTGTAGGTTGTGGTGGTGACATAAGGAGTTGCATTGCCCCCTGTCGAAACTCCAAAAACAGTAGCAGGAATGCCCCCATCATAGACGGTAACGGAATTTTTCCTTCCGCGCTGGTCATAGCCATATTCCATCCAAGAAGCATTCATGGCATAAGATTGCAGGTCCGCCAAATTTGCGAAATTCAGTTGTGCAGGATCAAGGTCAGTGAAGACCAAATCAGAAATCCGATAACGAACTCGTCCTTCGGGACCATAGAGAGTCGCAGTGGCTTCATAGTCATTGCCTCCTCCATTCCCATCCGCAAGCCGAGCGATAATAAGAGGACGCCACATTTCATCATAAATGTAACGGGTCTCTCTTCCCTCCTCAGTGGTCATGGCAAGAGGACTAATCTGAGTCGTACAGGAATTACAGATCCCTTGACCAGCATCACCATAGTTATAAGTAACCGAATCACCAAGAGCATCAGTTTGCACGACCTTGCGACCAAATTCGTCATAGGTGCAAGAATAGCCATCGGGATTTTGGTCGGCAGTATTTTCAAATTTTTGCACCGAAGTGAGATCGTTGAACTGCTGGCTCTGTCCGTCCGCAAGTTGCATGGTGCTACCAGTGTAATCGCGGACAACATAAGAGCCATCATCGTAACTCTCTTTGGTCATTTGACCGATCTCGTTGTATTCATAACGAACCTTCCCTCCCGTTGCGAGGGTATGCTCTTCAACGAGGCCGTTATCGTAATAGGTCCAAGACTGAGTGGTGCCGACTTCCCCGACTTTAGCTGGCCCAAGGTGAGACTTTTTGAGGCCTAGTGGACCAGTCACGCCATCGTGATAAGTCCAAGATTCGGTCGCACCATTACGGAGAGTGTGAGTGAGGGGATTTCCAAATTCATCACGGGTCCAAGACTCAGAAGTTCCATCTGGATAGTCGGTGCTTTCTAAGCGGCCCCGAGCATCACGGTTGTAGAAGGTCGGGAACCATCCCCCAGTTGATGGACGCTCGGTTTTCCAAGTCATGAGACCATGGTCATTATACGCGTATCTCTTCTCATGAACAGCCCCATCTTCCTCATCATAGAGAACCCGGGTGGGACGAAGGTGCGCCTGTTCGCGCCAAGAATAGGTCACCTTTTGACCATTGGTATCATCTTTTGAAGCTAGTGAACGGTTAAGATGACCACCATAGGTGTAATCTTTTTGACCACCCGTCGCAGTGACTTCGTTAGAAAGGCGACCTGCGCCAAGAGGGTAATTTACAGTACGAGATGAGCCATTACCATAGTCGATGGTGATGAGACCGGTTTGATTATCTAAAGACCGAGATACTAGGAGAGAATTATCTAGTGGATTTTTTTCCGATTTCAACAAACCCCAGATATTGGTCTGATAAGAATAACTCACAATTCGAGCACCAGTCTGGACCCGCGGATCGCGAGCTTCGCTCAGCACGGGTCTTGAAAAATTAAAACGCTCCCAGCTGTACTCATACTTTCCAAAAGTACCGTCAGAGTAGTTCGCCTGAGTGAGAGCGCGGTAGCGACCACCTTCGGGTGCATTCAGCTCCTCATAATCATAAATGACAGTTCGCCCATCAGATGCCGTAACCTTCGTAATCACCTGAAGCCCAAACCGCCACCCCCAATTGAGGGTAAAAGAGTGTTCGCCACCGGGAGCGAGAATCTTCAACAGTTGCCAGCGATTATTCGCATACTGAAGCTCATAAACATTCTGAAGAGAGTCGACGATTTCATCAAGACGGTACTCCGTTCCTGAACCAAAATTATATTCGACGAAGCGATAAGTTAGCCCAGTGGAAAGACGAAGCTCAAAGCCATCAAAATCATCCCCATCAGCAGTAGTCTTTTCAAAGAGACGATCTTGCCCGCGCCAATTTCCATTTTGAGGCACCCAAGGATTATTGGGAAGAAAACTCTCTTTAAAGATCGAATCATAACCATTGGTATGCCGAATGGTAATCAAACGTCCCCCATCACTTGCAGTTCCAGCGTTCGCGAGACGAGCGTCCCAGTTGTGAAACCATTGATGACCAGTGCCAAAGAAACTTGGTGCTCCCTGCACGAGGCGTGATTTCGCCAAGCGAATAAATTTAAAATTAAGCTCTCCCGGAGTATTCCAAAGACAGAGATCTTCGACCCGTCGCAGCGTATTCCCAGAGTAGGTTGCGAAAGGATTCCCTGCTCCTTCACCAGTACCACCTGGGCGGTTCGAGCAGCTCTCAGCATTGGTATCATCTCCTTCGCATTCTTTACACGAAGGATCCTCGTTCCTGTCATCATTCATACAAG
>CAZUEC010000370.1:0-2634 GCA_964618865.1 uncultured Roseibacillus sp.
TTTCGAGCCTCTTTAGCGAACCCATATCGTTTGGTTTGCGACTGGAGGTGCCTTTACCGGAAAGCCCAAGATGATTGAGAAGGCCACTTCGGAGATTGAGGACGTAGAGGTGGGCGATGGCGTTTTTCTTGCCTTTCGAGTCTCGTGGTTCGTGGGTGCGAAGGGGTCAGAACTAAAAACCGATATTTTCAGAAAAGGTCAAAAGCCACTTTTACAGAAAAAATATTTGCGCGGCCCGATTGCTTCCATCGTATCCGCTTTGGAGATAAAGCGGAAGAAGATCTCAAAAAGTGCGAGCTTGTCACCGTGGCACAAGCTGAGAGACTGTTCCTCACAGCCTCATTTTTCCTGACCCATGAACTTCCGCCCTCTCATTTTCTTTCTCTGCCTTTTCTCCGCCTTGCAGGCTCAGAACCCCAACTCAACTCCATCCCCAGAAGAGCTGGACCTTACCGAAATTTCCATCGGGATGAGTTCTGAGGACTTCCAAACTCGCGAAGAAGCCACCCTCCGTCTGCTTGAACTCTCCCGCACCAACCTCCCTGGCCTAGCCACTGCCCTCTTCAAGGAAGCCCGAACCACTCGAGACCCCGAAGTCCGTTTCCGTTCCCTCGCCACCTTCAAGCGCATCTTCGAATTCCGCATACTCGGCAAAGGTGACGCCAATCTCGGGGTCACTTGGAATTGGCATATTCAGCAAGGCTTCAAACAGGAAATGAGAGCGCGCCCACTCGTCCGAAAAATCGACCCCAAGTCGCCCGCCGCCAAGGCAGGGCTCAAGGTGGGTGATGTCGTCTGCTATGTGAACGACAAGGAACTCCCCCGCCGCACCGGAATGTCGGCATTGCGCAAAATTCTCCGCGAAGCAGCCCCTGGCTCGCAGCTAACCTTCACCGTCCGCGCCTGCAAACTGCGGGATTATCGATACACCTCCAATCTCGCACCCAATCGTAAGGTTACTATCACCGTCCATGACACCCAGAAGGGACTGCGCACTGCCAAGGACGGCGAATTTGAAAAGTGGTTCGCCAACCTCAAGTCCCTCCACGACATCAGAAATTAGCCCGACCTCGGCATCGCTTTCTAAGCTCTTCTCAGCTAGCGACGTGGAGGCAGGTGACCGATCTTAATCAGAAAGTCTTCGGCCTCTTTACGGAAGCGATAATCACTCGGGTAACCCTGCTCCATCAACTCTTCAGCTCGCTTCATGGCCTCGGGAGTCATCTGCTTTTTCATCCCATCCTTATGCTTTTTGGAGCAGTGCCTCGGATGCCCGCGCTTGGCAGCGAGTTCGGAGCAAGCATATCCTCGCGCGAGATTTTCAGTCGTCTTCTCCTCGGAAAAAAAGACCCCAGAGAGGATACTTGCCGAGTCCCGAGTGTGGTTTGTATGAAAGAGCAGGTGAGCCTTTCCCCATTCAGGCTTAACAAACTCGGGATTATTCTTGGGCTTAGACCAGCAGTAGAGCCGCCCTAAAACATCATGGAGATCGCACTCCCCTTTTTTCAAGGCTGCAATCGCATCTTTCTCAAAATCAGGGAATCGTTTCACGAATTGAGGATGCGAACTCTGAACTCGGGTGATCTCCCATCCCGCATGAGCAAGAGACTGAGCGTTCCAGGTACCCCATTGATAGGCTCTAAGCGCCAGATTTCCCCGGTCACGGTTCTTGGCCCATACATTTCGATATTCACCATCTCTGCGGTAATGATTTATTCGCCAAATAGCATAATAAGCATTCCCATTCCCTAGATGAGCAGACTGCGCGTAACAGCCCACCGCGTTCTCCAAGTCCCCAGCATCCTCATGAAAAACCCCAAGACGATAGAGGGCCGAAGGTTCATCCATCTTAGCATATTCACTGATTCTCTGAACACAATCCTGGTAAACTTCTTCATGGTCGACCCAAATTTGATGCTCTCTGAGACACTTGAATAAGTAAGCAGAGGCAAGAGGAAAACTCCGACTATCATGCAGAGCTCGAAGTTCATTCATCCCTCGCTCAACATCTTTCTCGGGCCGGTCCTGAGTGTAGCCGATAGCAAGATTATACTTCGCTGCCACACAACCTTTGGCCGCTGACTTTTCGTTGAACTCTTTCACTTTGTTCAAATCACGCTCCTTCACTCCATGAAAACCGAAATAAAAATACCCCATGATTTTCAGGGCCACTGGATGCCCCTCTGCAAAAGGTTCTCGAATCAGCTCCTCAGCCTTTCTGACATCCCTCATCGTCCCCACACTGAAGCAGTAACAATGCGCCAACCCTACCTGACCCTCCGCATTTCCAGCCTCCGCTGATTGGGTAAAGAGGTCAAAAATACGATTCGGCTGAAACTTCACTCCCCCCATACAGCGCAACGAATGAAAAGCATACTCCGCCATCGCAGCGGGATCACCCTGCTCCGCCTTTTGCTTCAGAGCGGGGAGCGCAGGGTTCACCTCCCCCTTCCAAGCTTGTCCCCACAGTGTCGTGCAGCAAAAAAGAAAACAGAGCCAAAGCGAGACGAAATGTTTCATAACGATGTTACTCTTTAGCAAAACTCGCCAGATTTCAACTGTTTCTGCGTCGCCCCTTTTCTCAAAGAACCCTCGGTCTCAAACACAACTTTGTTGCCATTTCTCAGGAAGTTC
>CAZUEC010000371.1:0-2634 GCA_964618865.1 uncultured Roseibacillus sp.
GGAGCACCTTCAGTCGGCACCATCATCGGCAAATCACTCTCCCTCGCGACAATGGTAGTTGTAACCAAGAAAAAAACTAGAAGTAGAAAGCTCATATCCACCAGAGAACTCATATCAACCGCAACTTCCGCCCCTTCTTCACTCTTCATTCGTTTTCTTCTCATCCTCGTTTGAACGAACAAAAAGAGAATTTTCTTAGCGAAAACTTGAACACCAGAAAATGCTAACACCAGAAAATGCTCAGACCCGATTGCTAATATCCGCTTCAATCGCCTTCCACATCGAATCCAAAGACGATTTCACGAACAATTTACTAGCAGCTAAATCAGTTGGGTTTTCTTCTCCAATTCCGAAAAGATAATACTTAATCTTCGGCTCAGTGCCACTAGGTCGCACCGCAAACACCCGTCCATCGGCCAAATCAACCATCAGCATCGCCTGCGCCGGAACTTCATCACCCTCCTCATCAAAAATAGTATCGGTATTGAAATCACGCACCTTCACCACCTGACTCCCATCAACCTCTTGAGGAGGATTTTCAGAATAACTTTTGGCTAACTTTGCAATCTTAGCGGCCCCTTCGGCACCCTCCATATAAATCGATTTTCCAACTTCTAAATGCACCCCATACTCTTGATAAACTTCATCCATCAAATCCGTCACCTTACAACCTTTGCTAGCCGCATAAGCAACCAGTTCCGCAAACATCACCACCGCGCCATTGCCATCCTTATCATGAACAAAATCATCTCCCAAATAACCGTAACTCTCTTCGCCTCCAAAGACGAAAAACTTAGAATACTCCAACCGTAACTTCCGACTCACCTCCGCATCGAGGCCTCGATAGTCACTCACCTTATCCTTCGGCAAAGCCTCCTCATACTTTCGTAACTTTGCAGCAATCCACTTAAATCCAGTCAAAGTATTGACCACCGAAATTCCATTCTTATGTGCAATCGTATCTTGCAACGTACTCGTCACAAAAGTCTTGATTAAAATCGCTCGACTACGATTGGTTTCAGTGAGCCATCCGTTTTCGAACATCGTCTTAATCCGATACCAAGCCATCAGCGACCCAATCTGATTGCCAGTCAAAAGCTCCATTTCACCCACTGCATTACGAACAGCCACTCCCATCCGATCACAATCCGGATCCGTTCCAATCACCGCCTCTGCACCCTCCGCAATAGCCAAATCCATCGCCATCTGCAAAGCCTCCGCATTTTCTGGGTTGGGAGAAGCAACGGTCGGGAAACGACCATCCGCCACTTCCTGCTCAGGCACAGTCAAAACTTCAAAACCAAGCTTCTTCAAAAGAGGAAGCACAATATGACCACCAGTCCCGTGAATACTCGTATAGACCACCTTCGCCGAACGTCCCTCCAACAGCTCCGGCTTGAGTAAGAGAGTCTGCGTCTCAGCCATGTAAACCTCATCTGCTTCCTCTCCAAGCACAACCACCTCCCCTTGCTCATCAACCGGAAGCGCCTGATATGCGGCAGACATCAGACTATTTACTTCGCCAATAATACCGCTCGCAGCAGGCTCCACAATTTGCCCCCCATCATCTAAATAAACCTTAAAACCATTATCGTGATATGGATTGTGACTTGCAGTAAGAATCACCCCACCCGCTGCTTGCACTTGACGTATTTGATAGGAAATTTGTGGCGTCGCGCGAGGACCATCAAAAAGATAAGCATCACAGCCTAATTCAGCACAGACTTTCGCACAATACTCTGCAAAATCTCGTGAAAAATGACGAGTATCATGCCCAATTACAAAGCGAGGCCTTTCTTCTGAACTACTAGACTTAACATAGCGAATAAACCCTTGCATCGCTCGGCCTAAGTTATGAAAATTCATAGTCGCCGTCCCATGACAAGGATGCTCTGGACGCTCGAGCGGACCTCCAACACCCTCCTCGGCAGAAGTAACCACTTTCCCAATAGTACGGCCCCGTAGCCCTCCCGTCCCAAATTCTAAGGACTTATAAAATCGGTCATTGATCTCTTCCCACTCCGCACCCGTAACCAACTCTGTCACCACCGCCTCCGCCACTCCGTCACTCGCACCACTCAAGTAACGCTCAATATTTTCTAGGGAACTCTTTAAAACCTTTCCCTCCGTCACCGCTACTTCCAATGCTGATTTCCACTCGCTCATTTCGTGGATTGAGCCTAGTCATTTCCGAAATCTTGTCGATGGCGAAGACCGACCTAAGAAGAGGATTGAACCTCAGCCTGCAATCCAGACTCTTCCGCATTCTCAGAAGAAGATTTCTTCCGAGAATTCAAATTTTTTCTCTCCCAAACCGAGTAAAGCCCACCAATCACAATCACCGTGCAGGCCACCCCATAAAAATACCAAATCGCAGTCTTCCCATCCGTAAAGCCATAAGAATGCAGCCCCGTTCCCAACATATTAACATGGAACCAAGAAAAAGTGACCACCACGCCACCAAATGCGGCCATCAAGTTCACTCCCCATTCCCGCAACAAACCTGCCGCGCGTCCATGCAGAATAAACAAAGTCCACAAAACGATCATCAGCGCTCCATTCTCTTTCGGATCCCAACCCCAAAAACGACCCCAAGAATAATTTGCCCAAATTCCACCTAGCACCGTCCCAATC
>CAZUEC010000372.1:0-2623 GCA_964618865.1 uncultured Roseibacillus sp.
GGCAGTGTGGTCCGAGTACTCACAACGTGCTGAACCTGTTGTAAGCCATCAAGAAACGCTTCCTTTGCAATACGAAACTTCATAAGGGTCGGTCGGCCATAAGCCTCGGAAGCTTTTCCTCAAACTGCGCGGTCTTGGCAAGTCCCTATCCAGTTATGACCCAATGCGTCGCCATCAACGACTTAACTACCGTTTAAGGCGAGATTTGAGATGCTCGACAGTCTGCCGAGTCTCAGACTCCGTTTCGACCAGTGAAGAGACCTTTTTGACGGCATGAATAATGGTCCCATGGTCCCGCCCGCCAAAGGCATCCCCAATTTCCATTAAAGAATTCTTCGTCAATTTCCGACTCAAATACATAGCCACCTGACGCGCATGCGCGATATTCTTGGGGCGACGTCGGCTAGTCATGTCTGACAATTCCAAATCATAGTATTGGACAACTGTACGCTGAATGGAGTCAATCGTGACTTTTTGACTCATTTCTTCATGAATGATATCCTGCAAAAGCACCTCCGCTCTTTGCTTCGTCAACCCCTGAGCCCCACTTAAGGAAGAATAGGTCGCGACCTGAACCAAAGCCCCTTCAAGACGCCTCACGCTCGATTGAACCCTTTCCGCAATGAAAACTAATATTTCCTGAGGAATCTTTACTTTCCACTCAGTCATCTTCTTCTGAAGAATGGCGACTCGCATCTCTAAGGGCGGTGGCTCAAGAGCCACCGTTAATCCACTTTGAAAGCGAGTGATCAGACGCGATTCTAAATTCTGAATTTCTGAAGCGGGTCGATCAGAGGTGAGAACGATTTGCGCCTGGTGCTCTAGCAACTCATTAAACGTGTGAAAAAATTCGTCTCCGGTCTTTTCCTTACCCTTGAGAAACTGAACATCGTCCACAATGAGAACCTCTGCCCGACGATACTTATTTCGAAACTGAGTCAAACTTCCTGTTTGAATCTTATCAATAAACTCATTGGTGAACTGTTCGCAAGTGAGATAAACCACCCGCTTGCGATCTTGGCTCTTCATAAACTCCTGCCCCAGAGCTTGCGCTAAGTGAGTTTTTCCCATTCCCGACTCTCCATGAATGAACAGCGGATTGAAGGCCTGCCCTCGCCCCTGCGCGACTGCTAAACAGGCCGCATGTGCAAATTCATTACTCCCTCCCACCACAAAACGTTCAAAGGTATGAACCGGATTCAAGCGCGCTTTCTTCAATTTACGGGAAAAATCTTCGTCTTTAATCACACCCGGCACATGGCATGAGAGCTCACTCTGTATAGGTGCAAGCGGAGACTTCTTCTCTTCTTCAGAAGGAGCAGACTGAGATTCCGTTTCAATCCGAACCTGAGCCACCTCAGCCTGATCCAGACCAGTCGCAAGAGCAGTCTTAAGCTCAGCCATGTAATTGGCCTCTATCCAAAGACTATGGGTATCTGACGGAACGAAAAGAACCCACGCTCCGTCTTCTTGACAAACAAGCTGCGCATTAGAAAACCAACGCTCAAAAACATTTGCCGAAAGCATAGATCGCAAGGTCCGAGCAATTTCAAGCCAGGGCCCACACTCCTCTTGTTCACGATCCTCTTGTTCATGATCTTCTTCAGAGGAATTGATGATTTCATCTTCTTCATTAGGCAAAATCAGAGAAGGAGGAGAGGAAGAAGAGAGAGATTGGAATAAACTTTTTTCATGGGGATTAGCATCTGAAGATTGAAACATCGGGAAGGAACTTTTCATTCTCCTCAAACCCTTGACTTGCGCCTCTGCGGCCGACCACTGCAGGCCTCGAATCTGAAGAGGCTCTTGTTGTAAGAGGCAATTTCTAACATTGCCAAAAGTTAGAGCCCTAATCTTTTGAGGAACTTTCGAACTCCTAAAAAAAGGGAGTTCCACGGCTTTCAAATCGCTAATTTTGATTTCGATAAAATTCAACGGAAGCAAAGAATGCTGCTAATTTTCAGTAAACTCCTTCACAAATAGCGTTATGATAAAAACGTATATTTAAAATGTAAAACACTGAAAACAAATGATAAAGAACAAAAAATTTGCAAAACACTTCACCCGTTCTACAGACTTTCCTAACAACCAAGCCATCTGAGACTGTTTTTTAAAAAACATCTCAAATTTTAGTGACGAAATATCAGCTCCGCCGACCACCTGCTTGAGCTAAACGGAAAAGACTCAAATTCGCCAAAAAACAAATCCCCCAGCCTAAACTCTCCATGAAATCGCGGCCAGTCCCCCTTCGCTTACGTTTACTGATTGAAGAACGCTCCAAAGCGACTGTTCTTCTTATGATTATTGGGAGGAAGTTGCCAGTTAGTGACTGAACTCTTTTCTTCAGCGCTTTCTTCCACCACGACTGGCTCTTCCATTTCATAACTATATTCGGCCCCTTCCTCACTCGAGGCAGGAGAAACTTGCCCCTCAAGCGGATTCGCATTCTCATTGATAACAGAGCAACCTTCAGCTGGAATTCCGTAAGGATACTCCTCAACATCACCTTCAGAAGGAGACTCTAACACACTCTCTGCTAGAAATGAGGAATGACCTTCTTCAACTGATGACACCTGAGCGGCTTCGACAAATTGAGACGCTTCAACAGCTTGAGGCACTTCGA
>CAZUEC010000373.1:0-2616 GCA_964618865.1 uncultured Roseibacillus sp.
GACGAAGCTTAACCGGTTGGTCGGGACCAAACATGGCTCCGCTGGCAATACGAAACAGCAGCGCGTATCCAATTTGACCCGCTGCACCCGTCACTGAAACTGTAATCGCTTCTTTCACGTCCTCTGCCTAACGCTAGAGAGCCCTGCGGTCAATCTCCTACCGCAAAAGTCGTAAAGGAGGAAAACGCTCACGCAACTTGGGTAAATTCAAAGCAAGAGCGATAAAACCAGCCTCAACAAGAAGAACCACCCCGACCGTCTGCCAAGGTCCCAACGCCTTTTCATGAAATCTCTGCAAACCTAAACCAAACCAAGTCCCATAAAGAATGACGGTATGGAGACAAAAAATAGTAAGCGTCTCCTGCCCACAACGAGTCACCACCCGTACCAACCACGCATCATCAAGGCCCTTGTATGCCAATGCATGGCCAAGACCACCAATCACCCCCATCAAAATGAGCACCTCCCCGCCACGCCAATAAGCAGCCCGCGAAGCCTCCGGTAATAATCCCGTTAACCCCATCACCCCGAATCCCAGCAACGAGAACCAGAGAAACTTCTCAAACTGACGATACCATTTTGTCTTCCAAGCCAACACTCCCAATGCAGCCCCATGGAGCGCATGACCACCCCAAGGAAAAAGCGGAAAGTAGGCGTGATTTTTCGATAAAAAAGTTCCCAACGGCCTCAACCAAACAGGATCATCGCCCGGCCAACTTGCCAACATCGGCCCTAACAAAAACGCTGCCTGCCCGCTCACCAAAGCCAATATCGCAAAACGCCCCCCCCTCCGACCCGTCAGGATCCACAGAATAATCATCAACAAAAGACTGAGGCCAATCACATGCAACACATGAGAACGACCAAATAAATCTCCAATCACGGCAAAATCCCCCCTCCCCAACGCCTGAAAAAAAGGAGGCTTCAAATGAAACACCCATCCCAAAATCATCAACGAAGCACAACGCTTGACCCCCTTCTGCAGACGCTGCCCTCCTACCTCCTCACCCCGAGCCATCAAAAAAGCGAAAATAAAACCTGCGGCAAAAAAGAACGTCGGAGCCGTCAGCCCCGTCATATAATACCACCCCACAAACACCGGATAGTTTACATCCCGCCACTTCTCCGCCAGTGCCACATTGACCGTATGCCCCTGCAACATCATCAAAATGGCGTAGCCGCGCATCAAATCAATGAAGGTCAGACGCTCTCCCTGCCGCTTGCGCTCCATAGCCGAAGCCATACCGAAAGCATTGGTTACGAGCGAGCTTTTCAGAAAATCAGTTTTTTGAAAATTTACTACCAACAAATCGTGATACGTTGATACGAGGACTTGACCCTCTTCATTCCCGCCATATACTTCGGGAAGTCAAACTATCATGCAACCGGACCCCACCGAAGAACTCCAAGCAGCCCTCGCCGAACGCATCCTCGTCCTTGATGGCGCGATGGGAACAACCATTCGAGGCTATGAATTGAGCGAAGAAGACGCCCGTGGCGAAGAGTTCAAGGAAAACGAGGAAGACCTCCTCAACAATGGCGACATCCTCTCCCTCACCCGTCCCGACGTCATCTCCGACATCCACAAACGCTTCTATGAGGCTGGCAGCGACATCGTCGAGACCAACACCTTCTCGGGCACCACCCTTTCGCAATCGGAATTCTTCGTCGAAGACCCGCGCAAAGCAGGAGATGGAGCGCGCAAAGACCCTGAATTTTTTGAATCAAAAGTAGTCAACAACGAGTTTCTCCAAGACCTCGTCTGGCGTCTCAATGTCGAGTCAGCCAAACTCTGTCGCGAACAAGCTGACCGCATCGCCAATGAGACTGGTCGGGCTCGCTACGTCGCCGGAGCCATCGGGCCCATGACCGTCTCCCTGACCAACCTCGCCGACCCGAACGACCCCGCTTTCCGTGCCGTCACCTTTGACCAAGTCAAAAACTCATACACTCATCAAATCAAAGCCCTCATCGAAGGCGGCGTTGACATCCTCATGGTCGAAACCATCTTCGATTCCCTCAATGCCAAAGCGGCCCTCGTCGCTTGCCAAGAAATCCTCGACGAATCCCCGAACAAGCTCCCCATCATCATTTCCGCCGCCGTTGGCCGTGGAGGCGAAACCATGATCTCTGCGCAAAAAGGAGAAGCTCTCTGGAACGCGGTCGCCCACTCCAAGCCACTCGCGGTTGGCCTCAACTGCTCTCTTGGCCCAGACCTCATGAAGCCCTTCCTGCAGGACCTCGACAAGTGCGCCACCACGCATCTAAGCTGCTACCCCAACGCCGGTCTCCCCAACCCCCTCGCCCCCACCGGCTTCGACCTCGAGCCCAAACACATGGCCGACTACATGATCGAATTCGCGGATGCAGGACTCCTTAATCTAGCCGGAGGTTGCTGCGGCAACACCCCCGAGCACATCGCCGCCATCGCGAAAGCAGTCGAAGGCAAAAAACCAAGACCCATCCCCAGCTTGGAGAACTAATTTCACCGCAAAGAGCGCAAAGCACGCAAAGATGGAGATTGAAAAAATAGGTTCTGAAATCGTTGACGCAGCCATCGCAGTACATCGCGAGCTAGGGCCGGGATTACTAGAATCAGCCTATGAATCTTGCTTA
>CAZUEC010000374.1:0-2610 GCA_964618865.1 uncultured Roseibacillus sp.
TGCTTCCAGTATTCCAAAAAAGAGTGCTGCTGTTTTCAAAGTTGGGGCCAACTTCGCAAGGAATAGCCTCAGCTTGTGGTTGGCCTGAGCATTCGTTAGCCCGAATTCCCCTAGTTAGCCGATGTTGAGCTGCCTTGGAGCTTTTTTAGTGTTTGGACCTTTGGGGAGGAGCAGTATTGGGAAAGAGCTGTCTCCATTTTTTCTCAAGTTTAAGATGACGATCGGTTGGGCGTGCGAGCTGAAAGGCGGCCTCCATATGGATGCGAGTTTTTGTAAGTTCGTTATTTCTATAGGCGGAAGCCGCGAGCCTTTCTTGCAACCAGGTTTCTCGAGTGCGGGTCTGACTAGCGATGAGGTAATGCTCATAAGCTGTGGCGTAGTCGGAGGCTTCGAAGGCGAGGTGGGCGAGAATGATGTGAGCGCTTGGGCTGTTAGGAGTGACGCGTAGGGCTTCATCAAGATGATGATTCATTGTGGTCTGGTCTCCGGATTTGAGGGCGATTTGAGCGAGCTCGATATGGGCGGGAAGGTTCTGGGAATCGTGGCGAAGCACGTTAGAGAAAAGGGCGTGTTGATTTTTCCAATGCGAGATTTGCTTGCTGGTGGCGAAGAGAAGGCCGCAGGAAAGGGTGAAAAGAAAGAACAAGGTCGTCCTAGGTCGGAGCTTGAGAAAAAAGGAGCCCGAGCCAGCGAGGGCAATGATGATTCCGATGAGAGGGAGGTAACAGTATCGGTCGGCGGCGAGATGGTTGCCTGCTCGGAGGATACCAAGGGTTGGGCCGATCGTGCAGAGAAACCAGAACGCTCCTGCTCCTATTGAGGGGATTGTTTTCCTTTTCCAAAGAAGGAGGAAACTGAGGAGAAGGCCGCAAAAGATCCATGCAAGGATCCAGTAAAGACTGAGTTTTGAGGGGTTTGCATAGGCGAGATGAAGATTCTTGGGGAGGAGGCAAGACGTGAAGCCATGTTGTAGGGCCCAAAGAGCCTCCGTGAGTCGAATGAAGAGAGGGCGGGTGTCATTGACTGCTTGGGTGCCTCCTGCTTGCACCGCAATGGTGATAAAGATTGATAGGGAGGAGAGGAGCCAAAGAGGCCACTTCGAGAGGACCAATTTTAAGAGAGGTTCCGTTCTACGCAGGGGCCAGTAATCGATTGCGAGTAGTAAGAAGGGAAGTGTAAAAGCGATAGGCTTGCAGAGGTATGCTGCGATCGCCGTCAAAAATAGGGGAAGGGTCAGAGGGGGCTTATCCTTGCTGATTCGATCATGGTAATGGCCAGTGGCGAGGATGAGAAAGAGGGTGCAGAGGAGGTCCTTGCGCCCAGAGATCCAAGCCACAGACTCGACCGTTATCGGGTGCCATGCAAAAAGGAGAACGAGAGCGAGAGAGAAAAGGTTTTGGTTGGTGATCTTGACCAAGAAATGAAGCAGTAAGCTCGCGCTCAGTCCGTGGAGGATGACGTTAAAGGCCAAGTGCAGCGGCGCTGCTTTGCTCACTCGCAGGAGAAGCTGATGGCTGAGATCGGTGAGAGGATGCCAAAGATTAGCCGTTGGGACTGAGGCAATCGTTTGCCAAAAATTGGCACTAAAAAGGGACATCCCCGCAGCTGGATGCCCCTCTAAAAAGCTCGGATCGTCGTAAGTAAGTCCCTCAAAAGAGGTGATCTGCAAATAGGCGGCGATCAAGCCTAACCAGATGATTCCCAGAGCAACTTTCACTGGGTTCTTTGTAGCATGATTTAGCGTTTTCTTCGTAGTAGAAATGCTAAGCCGGCACAGCCTGCAAGGGTGAAGGTCGTAGGTTCAGGGACAACAATTGCAGTAATCCGAAGAACTGGAGCAACAGCAATAGAATCTGTTCCGAAGTTCACGCCATTAGGGCTCGCGCCCTCGGCGTCACCAGAACCAAAGACGGCACCTCCGTTAGGGTCCGTTTCATTAGGCGTTGCTAAGACGATTTCAAAACGAGAACTCGTCGTGAGGGTGTTGAGATCCAAGAGAGATGCAGGATTTGCTAGGGAAATTGGTGCAAAAAATTGAGTGGTAAGAGCAGTTTGGCTGGTATCAATAGAGAAACTAGCGTCCGAAATGCCGAGCTCTCCTGCGGCCGCTTGAATATCAGCGTTGGCGAATACATCGACAGTAACTGAAAAGTTCTGGTTGTTGTTGTCGCCCGTATCATCGTCATCGGCGTTGAGGCCAGTAGTAAACGTCGCTCCACTGACTTCAAGAAAGAGCTCAATGTTAGTAACTTGAAGAGACTCTCCAGGGCCAAAAGCGGGAAGGCCAAGGGAGCCCAAGTTGAAATCTAACCCTCCACGGTGAATCCCATTAGAGAAAAAAATGTCGCCGACAGAAATAGGATCGAAGCCATCGTCGCCTCCAAATGGATCTTGGAAGGCTTCAGTAGCGACGTCGAAAACGGAGCTGATTCCTGCGTCATTGACTCCTGAATCCCGTGCATCACCATCTCGCGGATCTGTGTTAAAGGAATCGGATCCGTCTAATTCAAAACCATCACCGATAACAAAGATCACAGTGGAGGCTTGGGTAGCTTGAGTGGCCAGAATCAGGCTGGCGAGGATGAGGGTTTTCATAACGGGAGATTAGAT
>CAZUEC010000375.1:0-2580 GCA_964618865.1 uncultured Roseibacillus sp.
CTTTTGGTCAGCTCGATTTTTTTCGCTAAATGCGAAGATGGAGAGAGTTGCTAATGATGTGATAATAGCTGCGGTAAAGGAGCCTAAATAGAGGCGCTTCCTTCGTTGGATTCGTTCATGTCTACGGTAAAGATCATCAAAGCCAATTTGTGAAATGCCTGCTAGGAGCTTAAGGAAGCCGCGTTCTTTTCCGTCTCCTTCTTTACGGAGGTCTCCGGCGAGGGGTTCGTGGGGGTAACGAAGAGAAGGGGGGAAGCATTCTTCGGTGTCTGAGATGTTTGAGTTCGAGGTGGCGTTGGGTTCGCCATCGAGAATAAGAGCGAGGATGTTTTTGCTTCCTCCAATGGCGCGGAAGTCTTCGATCTCTTTATTGACCCATTCGGATTGAGCGGAGTTTTTTGAGCAAAGGACAATGAGATAGCGGCTTTCTTTGAGAGCTGAGAGAATTGCAGGCCCAAGATCAGAAGAACCTGAAAGTTCGTCACGGTCTCGGAATACAGGGCGGAGATTCTTTCCCAATACTGAACCATCAAATAACTCGGTCCCTTGAAATTCTTTGGGAATGGGATAGTTCTCTAGGCGGCGGTGCAACCATTGTCCCCAGCGTTTGTCCTTTGAGGAATAGCTGATGAAGGCCCAGTATTTTTTTGAAGGCGTATGAGGTGAAGTTTGCATTGCGTTGTGATTCCAAGTGGTTTTTAGGGAGGCTTGCTGATGTGGTAGCCAAGTTGATGCAAGGATTCGATTGTCTGCCTAGCGGTCTGGCGATCGACTTCTTTTTCTTCTTCGGTGAGATCGGAGTAAGGAATGAGTGAGGGGTGTTCTTTGCGTTCGTCGTTACGGGAAGATCCGTACTTCCAGCCCTGGGACCGGCGGGTGGTCATCCAGCGTTGATGAATTTGCTCTGCGATAGGCTCAATGAGGGCTTCAAGGTTTGCTGGAAGGAGGTCAGACATGATGGCTATGAGGCGGGGCTTTGCATAGGTGCCTTACGCTTGGGTCCTGAGACGTCGATTTCGTGTTCTTGAAAGGCTCGGAGAATTTTTTTGGTCACACTCGAGCTGAATTCGGCTTCTTCGTAGGTCGAAGAGACATAGACTTTTGCAGTCAGGATGATGCAGGTTTCTTGTTGCTTGAGAAAAATTTTGAAGGGGTGTCCGAAATCGAAGTAAACCGATGATTGGATTGTTTCCCAAATGATGTCTTCTGCTTTTTGAATCTGCCGTGAGGTGGAAAAGGCGCTGAGGTAAAAGGGCATTACGCAAAGAGAAGAGCGTGATCCCGCATTGGTGGAGGAGAGAGTACTATCGAGGAGTTTGGTGGTCGGAATGCTGATCAGATCGTCATCAAGAGTCTGCAAGGTGGTGTGGAAGATCCCGATATTTTGAACAATGCCATGGTGTCCATCGAGGGTGGCGCGGTCTCCCACTTGAATCGATTGTGAGGCCGAAGAAAGGGCTCGGAAAGCGAGGCCGCCGATGAAGTTTTTTGCGAGTGACGTTCCACTGACCAAGGTCCAAACAAGGAGAGCGGCGAACGCGAGATTGATTTTTTCCTTCTCGCCGTCTTTATCAACGTTAAAGCCCCAGAGCGAGTCAGGGAAGAAGTGAATGATCATCAGGAGAACGACTGGTAGGAGAAGCGCGAGAATCAGGAAAACAATCGTCTCTCGCTGGGATTGTTTGCGGGCAACTTGAAGTTGGGCTTTAGGATTGCGGAGAATCCGATCATCGAGACCCACTTCCCGGCGTCGCCGTACAGTGCGCTTTTCGGCCCAAGAGGTGATGCGGCTTGTGATGACGGGAATGAGAATGACGCCGACAATGTAGGCAACGACAAAAGGGCTGAGGAACGTTTTGAGCAAATCTGCCATGGGTCTAGGAGGGCTCTAGGGTGACAAGGGGTTCTAAGCCGAAGGTAGCACGGAGAAGAAAATAGCTCACGGCAAGTAAATCTGGATTCAGGCTCATGACTTGGTCATCACGAGAGACAAGATTGAGTGTTCCAAGGGCCTTCAAAATGCGATCAGTGAGGTCAGGCCAGAGATCGAGTTCCTCGGTCAGTTGTTCAATTGTGCTGGGACCGGAAATCAGAAGCTCGGCCAAGATTCGGCGTTCGTCACGAGCAGAGGGACGGGTGAGAAGGCTGCGTGCCTGAAGGTGCTGGTTCTTATCAAGCGTGCTGGGAAAATTGCGACCCGTTTGCTCGAATTCGCCTAACAACTCTAGAGTCCGAAGAAAGGCGGGGAGGGATTGGCGGAAGAGATTGTCTCGTTGTTCAGGAATTTGAAGGTCGTAATTTTTGGCGCCGACCAAAAAGCTGTAGGAAAAGGCATTGAAGTGGCAGAGGCATTTTTTCTCAGGATAGTTGGCGAGAGCAGAGGGCAGCTTTTTCAGATCTGCAAAACCACTGGGAGTTCGTCGGAAGAGGCTCTCGCAATTCCCAATCATCAGAGTCTCAGATGATGAGGCGGGAACAGGTGGTCTATTCAAGATGTCTTGAGCATCACAAGAGTTTGGAGGCGGACTCCAATCAAGCGTGAGATAAGCGTGCATTATTCTGCTGTTTACGCTAATGTCT
>CAZUEC010000376.1:0-2560 GCA_964618865.1 uncultured Roseibacillus sp.
ACACACCTGATTTTGGTTCAGTATTTCAAGGTTCGAGTCCTTGTAGGGCTACTCTCTTTTTTTCAGGGGCTTCGGAGGATGGTTCTGAGAGCTTGGTTTCAAGCCTCTAGATAGAGCCAGTGATGGGGGCAAAGAAGCGATGTTTTTTATTTTTGTACCTTCCCACCTAGGGAGAGGATACGGGCGTTGCCTTTTGCGAATTCGGCTTCGGCAATTTGTTGGTCTTGGACGTACATTTGTGAGAGGGCGGTCCAGGCTAAAAGGTCGTTAGGCTGTAGGTTTGTTGCTTGGAGGCCACAGCCGATTGCTTCTTTGATTTTCCCCTGTTTCATGAGGGTCATGCCAAGGGCGTGCCAGCCATCGAAGAATTCTGGGTCGGCAGCTACCGCTTGGCGATATTTGTTTTCGGCTTCTGCGAGCTCACCAATTGCGAGGTGGGCATTAGCAGAATCGAAGGCCTCATCGCGAGCTGACATGTGAAGTTGGGTCGTGAGGCTAGTTTCTAACTATTTCGACATTTGCGTTGTCGTAGGCTGCGCGGAACCAGTGGTCTAACAATGCATTGCGAACTAGGACTTGCTGGCTCTCTACCGCACGTTCAAGTCTTTGCTTGTTCTGAGGGCTTTCTACAAACTCGCGTTCTTTGACGTAGACGAAGAGGGCTTGATCTTTCAAGGGTTCGATGGTTTCTCCTTTTGAAAATTCACCGGTTTTGGTTTGGCTAGCAAGTCGGAAAATATCACGAGTATTTGGTTCGCCTGCAAGTTGAGTGTTGGCGGCTAGGTCTTCGTGTTCAGTCATTTTCAGGGCTTGAGCTTCAGCAGCTTTTTCCAAGGTTGAGCCATCAGCAATCGCTTTTGCAACAGCTTCACGTGCGGATTCTATGCCTTCTTGAAGCGCCTGTTCTGCTTTTTCCTGGATGTAGTCTGTTTGAGCGTTTTCTTGAGCTTCCGCGAATGTTTTTACAGTTGGTTCTTCGGCTTCGTCGATGCGGAATAAGAGCCAGTTTTCGGTTCCGATGCCAAATGTTTCGCTCAGTGAGTCCATGGGGTTGTCATCAGAGATGATCATTGTTGCGAGTTCTTGCTCGACGAGGGTGCGTGTTCCACGAATGGAGCCTAGGATTTCTTTTGGTAGCTCACTGATGGGGAGAAGTTCAGTGGTTTTGGTTTCATAGCCATACTTTTTCGCTTGCTCCTCAAGGTTTGCTTTAGGAGCTCCGCCTTCAATTTGTTGTTCTAAAGTGACGAGGATGTCATCGTCGATGACGAGTCCGAGTTCATCGATTAATTTTTTACGTTCAGCTGGGGTGAGGGTGATATTTTTCTCTGTATCTTCGCTTCCTTCAGCTTCTGCGGCTTCCTCAGTAGGAGTTTTTTCTTTTGTCGCTTCTTCTTCTTTTTTCTTGGCGAGGGCTGTTTCGAAATCGGGGGTGGCGGTGAAGTAGGTGAGACGTCGTTTCGCTTCAGTTAGGTATCGTCCTTTGTTTTCTTCCCAGTAAGTTTTTACTTCTTCTTCGGTAGGTGTGATTTCTTTTTTGAAGGTTTCTAGATCGAGCGAAAGAACAGAGAGTGAAAATTGCTGACCATCGGCGAGTGCATTTTCTTGTGATGCTTGTTCATCGGCGATTACTCCAGCACTAAGAATTTGGCCAAGGGCTTTGAAGGCAATGAGGTCTCCGATGAAGTCGTTGACGTCGTTAATGGTCATGCCTAATCCTTTGAGGCCTTTGTCTACAAAGGTGGTATAGGCTTGGTCGTCGAAGATGCCTTCGCTGTTGGTGAAGATTTTTTCGCGTTGATAAAGTTGAATCTCATCTTCTGAGGCTGCGATGCCGAAGTCTTTTTTGGCTTGTTCGAAGTTGCTGCGATGGACGAGGTGCCTTTTCAGTTCTTCTGAATCGGAGGAGGCTTCTAAGGTGCCGAGGTATCTGAAAATATCTAGAGCTGCTTCGGAACCATAGTAGCTGGAGCGGCCTCCTAATTGATTGGATTGGTTGGCAAGACGTTGAGCGAGACGGATTTGTTGGTTGGCTTTTTGCAATTCCTTGGCGGAATAGGAACGAGTGTCAGTTTTGACGACGACGGGCCCGCTACCAGGGCCTCCTCGTCCGGAGCTGTTCCCAATGAAAATGAGACCGATGAAGATGAGAACCAGCATGACGATGAACAGGCCGGTGTATTTTCTGATGTTTTCGAGCATGTCGCGGTCAAGTCCTTAGCCTTGCAAGGCCTTGGGTGCAAGACCGGAAGAGGGGTGTCTGGGAGGAAAAAGGTAAGAGAAGGCTTTTAAATGGCTCTGAAGGAGTTGCGAATCGTGGGAGGCCGAAGCCTCCCACGACCGTGAATTTTTCAACTGGCCGGACGGACTGCTGGTCGTCTGGGGTTGAAAAACTACTGTTCACCCTTTGTGTGAATGTCGTTCAATTGATTCACGACATTCAGAATAATGGACTGTTTTTTGAGTGAATTGTTCAACAATTGTTGGAAAATTCCGATTCTGCTTGGCTGGAATTAGAAGTTAAAGAGACTGTGCGCGATGAGCGACCGCATTTCTATTC
>CAZUEC010000377.1:0-2552 GCA_964618865.1 uncultured Roseibacillus sp.
CTTCAAGTCAGGCACTCGTCGCGAAGAACTCCTCCTCCCTGAACACACCTTACATAAAATTAATCTCATTCGACGTGGCCTAGCTGGACACCGTCCCATCGAAGCCATGGAACGCCTTCTCTTCTTCCTCAAAAAGTTCCCCAACAACGCCCAAATGCTTCTCGAGATCAAAGGCTAAAGAACATCGCTTTTAGAGCCACACCCCACCTCTACCTCTTCCCCAATTCTTGGGCTCGGACCTTCGCTTTTTCAAGAAACGTCGCAGCCACTGGCTTCAACTGACCTTGCCAAATTGCGCCCACTACCATCGGACGGAAATCTTTTAACACCATCACCCGAGTTCCTTTCAGCGGCTTCTCACCCGGCACCGCGACCCCGACGCCTACTCCAAAGTTTTGCGCAGCATACTCCTTAACCGTATCCAACGAACTCACCTCTACCGTCACCGGCCAATCTACCCCACGGGCATCAAACTCCTCCTGAAACAATTTGCTCAACACTTCATGCGGAGGCAATCCAAGAAGCGGAACCGATCCCACTTTCCCCTTCTTCCAATCGTCATCTTCTAATAAAGAATCAAAATTCTTAGCCTTTACCCCCGTAGGCACATGCAAAGCTAACGGCACACGCAGCAATTCATCGTGACGCAATCCTTCCGTCAACCGACCCTGCAAAACTGTAACTGCGATATCCACTTTTTGATTCGCAATCAAACCATGAACATCACTTGGTTCAGCTTCCATCAAAGTAAGCCGCATCCCTGGCATCTCATTACGCAACTCTCCTAACAAATCGGGTAAATGATTTCGCAACACCGAGGCAGAAGCCGCAATCCGTAAATGACGACTTTGCTCCCCTTTCAATTGTTCTTCAACTTCATCCAGACGGGAGAAAAAAGGATAAGCAAAATCATACAATTTCTCACCCTCGGGAGTCAGCGCAAAAGGACGACGATTGAAGAGCTTCACTCCCAACTCCTTTTCGAGCTGCAAAATTTGACCACTCACTGCCGGTTGTTGAATCCCATAAGGCATCTTGCGCACCGCAGCAGTAATCCCTTCATATTTGGCGACATAGAAAAAGAGCTCCAAATGATGCACATTCATTCATCGATTCAATCTATTTTCTCCCCTTTCGCAAAGCTTCACCTCTGCCACCGCCAAAGGGTTGCAATCAAATTCAAATTTGGCTTTCATTACTAAGTTGAAAATTGCTTTGGTCCACTATCACCTCCGAGCCGGCGGGGTAACCAAAGTGATTTCGAATCAATGTCGCGCTCTCGTTGCTCTCGGTTATGAACCTCTCATCTTTTCCGCTGGCTCTACCCCCTCAGAGTTTCCACCAATCACACAGATTGAAGTTCCGCTACTCGACTACTTAAGCTCGCCCCCCGACCAGCCGGTAAATCTCTACCAAACCTTACTTCTACATTGCGAAAAGCACTGGGGCACGGCTCCCGACCTTTGGCATCTCCACAATCACAGCTTAGGGAAAAACATCCTCTTCCCTCAGCTCGTGCGCGATCTTGCCGAGAGCCAAATTCCACTCATTCTTCAACCTCATGATTTTGCAGAGGATAATCGACCGACAAACTACCCTCTCTTAGTTGGGGAGAAGATCCATCCTACTGCTCCTCAGATCCACTATGCCTTCATCAACAATCGCGACCGTACTTTCTTAGAAACGGTAGGCCTCAAAAAAGAAGCAAGTCATCACCTTCCCAACACGGTCTCACCTCCCCCAGTCTCCCCTAACATCACGAGCCTGAACGACGAAAATCTCGTCCTTTATCCCGTCCGTGGAATTCGCCGCAAAAACCTTGGAGAAGCCGTTCTCCTTGCCGCCTTAGCTCCATCTAACACTCGTTTCGCGATCTCTCTCGCCCCCGAAAACCCCATCTGGCACAAAGTGCATCAAGATTGGGAAGCGTTCGCTCGTGAACATCAGCTACCTATTGAATTCGCAGTCACTGACCAAGTGCCACCCTATCCGAACGCAGAAGCCAACTATCAGACTTGGCTGAAGGCTGCCACTCATCTCCTCACCACTTCCATTGCAGAAGGGTTCGGCCTTACCTTTCTCGAACCCATTGCCCTACAGAAACCACTTCTTGGTCGCGACCTACCAGAAATCACGCAGGACTTTCGTGAACAAGGAATCAATCCCGGCCGCTTTTACGAAAAAATCCCCATTCCTTTAGAGTTTCTCGATCTTAATTTGCTTCGAAACGACTTCGAACATCAGGTGCAGAACAGTTATCATCTCTATCAGAAAGAATTACGGGCAAAAGAGTTAGAGGCTGGTTGGCAAGCTCTCATCGCAGGAGGCGAAGTCGACTTTGGAGCCCTTCCCGAAACATTTCAGCAAGACCTCATCACGCGCAGCCTTGCTCAGGAGAGAGCCCCCTTTGCCTCTCTCAGAAAGTGGCTAGCCCACTCTCTCTCCGAAACGCTACCCACCGCTACTCCGGACAGTCTCTCTCAATACAGTCCCTCGCAAGCCCAGCAAGACCTCTCCCAACTCTACGCGAACGCCACCTCTTCTCCCCGCGA
>CAZUEC010000378.1:0-2550 GCA_964618865.1 uncultured Roseibacillus sp.
CAGATTATTCTGTTGGAGTAGGAACTCTGCGGACTCGAGGTAATCGTGGCCTAGGTGAATAAGGAGAGCTTGGAGAACGAGTGGAATTTTGGTTGTTGGTGGTGGAGAGATTTTTTTTTTCTTTTTGTGGAGGAGCGGGTGCGAGCTCTGGATTTAGGGGAACGGTTTTGATGCGGTAGTTGGAGTCGAGCTCGGCTACTGCTTTCTCAAGAGCTTTAAAAACAGCCGGGCTTGAGTAAAAGGGTCCGCTTCCAGAGCCGCCTACGCTATGAGTTTCGATGAGGACGGGTTCTCCTCCGACTAAGATGAAGGAAGGGTGTCCGGAGTCACCTTTGATGAGGTTTTTATAGAGAGACTCCGAAAATGATTCGTTTTTTCGGAAGGAGATGATGTTACGGTAGGGTCTACTGACTTTATGGATGAAGGCTCTTCGTTTTTGTTCGGTTACGATGACTGGTGTTTCTGGGAGGGTGTATTCGTAATCGGTACGGGGTGGGAGTAAGCGAAAAGGTTTGATCGAGGGAGGGAGAGGGCTGTCGAGAAGCACTACTGTGATATCGGAACGACCTTCTTCGATTGAATTTTTACGAAGTGAGATCCGTTCAGTGAGAGTGCGTTGATGAGGATTACCTGCGCGATCATGAAAAGTGATAGTGACACCTGTTTTGACTGGATAATGAGCAGCAAAGACTACGTGCCGAGGGGTGATGGCGGTGCCAGCTTGACGGCGCTGCCATGAAACTCCTGTGAAATCGATGCGTCGAGTCCAGTTATTACTCCATTGAGCGTTGGCATTCGCTCGATAGCTTGAAAAGATAGTGTGATTGGTGAGGTCAGTTTGCGCTTCGAGGGTTTTGAGGCGAGTTTTGCCGTCGGCAGAGAGTTCGGTTGTTTTGAGGGCTTTCTGCGCGGGGGCTCCTAGCGATATTGGTTCACTCCCTTGAGGATTACAGGCAGCGAGAAGAGCTGTCATGGTAAGGAGGCTGAGGCGCTTGTTCATAGCGTAAGGCTAGGTTTGGTTGAGGAGTTTCGCCAGAGATTCTATTGTTTTTTTGGTGGCTCCGCGATGGCTTTCTAGTGCCGATAGCGCAGATTGGGAAAGGTGACTCCTTTTTGGGGAGTCTTTCGAGAGTGATGCCAAGGCTTTCGCAAGTTCTTCTTCGTTGCTTACCGTCAGGATGCTTTGTCGTGTGCGAAGTTCAGTTGCAAGGGGTTCGAAATTTTCGAGATGAGGGCCTGCAATTACGGGGACGCCAGCCGCAATTGCTTCGCAAGGGTTCTGGCCGCCTTGAGCAGAAAAGGTTTTCCCGATAAAGGCAAGAAGGGCGTGTTTGGTGAAGGCTGGCATTTCGCCAGTCGAGTCTACTATTAATATAGTAGATTTTAGTTTGGATGGAGTTGAGGGGAGACTCGTAGACCGAAGGATAGTTTTAAAGCCGGCGCTTTCAAGTTCTGTCGTGATTTCTTTCCTTCTTTCCATATGACGGGGGATGATGACGATTCGAGCGTCTGGAATTTTGAATGCCGCTTTCGCGAAAATAATTTCTTCACCAGCGTGAGTGGAGAGTGCCATGAGGATGGGGCCGTCTCCTAGTGAATTTAATAATGGTAAGGGGTCAAAGTCGCTAGTTGAGGGTGTTTCTTGTGCAGGATCGAATTTAATAGAGCCTGTTACTTGGAGAGAGTTTTCTCGGATTCCGATTGCGCTGAGGCGGGGCTTGTCTGCTTCGCTTTGTGCACCGACCCATGAGAGTTTGGAATAGATTGACCCTAACAGGGGTTCTAATTTTTTGAGTCGTTCTCCAGAGCGAGTGGAAAGGCGAGCGTTGGCTAAAGCGACCGGAACTTTGTTTTTTTCGGCGGTGGCCATCAGGTTCGGCCAAACTTCGTGTTCGATGAGTACTACTAAAGCTGGCTTGTAGCGGGAGAAGAGTTTGTTGGTGAAGGTTGGTATGTCGAGTGGGGCGTAAAGGACTTCTGTTTGCGGAGGAGGAGCCTGTAGGGCGAGATCGAATCCTGTCGAGGTTCCTATCGCGAGTAGAAAGCGTTCTTCAGGATGCTCGATGGCCCATTGTGTGATGAGTTTGCGCGCGATGTTGACTTCTCCTACGCTGACCGCATGAAGATAGACTGGGCGCCGTTGCTCTTTTGTTTCCTCAGGGCTGTTCTCGTCGTAGCGGGCGATTTTTTCGTAAAGCCGTCTCGATAGCCCGTTTCGCTTGCGGGTCTTGAGGAGCCAAAAAGGAGTGGCAACGAGAGCGAGGGGAGGTAGTAAGAGATTGTAGAGAAGTCGAAGCACAGGACGGGGAGTGATTTTGATGGTTTTTGGTGGTTTTTCGAGAGAGGAATGGGACACCAAGATAAAATGGAAACAAGGTCTTTTAAGGCAAAGGGAGGAAGGTTTGAAGGTCGTGGAACGTAGGCGGAGATTCGTTCTTCAAGAGGGTCACAAAATAAGTCAGAAATTACTTCGAAAGAGGTTGACGTAGGGTGCCGGTCTAAGTAGGTTCCCGCCCCGCCGCGAGATGTGGCCCACGAGAAACCAACCCG
>CAZUEC010000379.1:0-2549 GCA_964618865.1 uncultured Roseibacillus sp.
CCACTGCACATTTTCGAAGAACGCTACCGCATCATGCTAGAAGAAGCCCTCGAAAGCCACTGCATGATTTGTGTAGGAACCCTCCTCAAGGAAGAAACTGATGACCTCACCAGTTGTGTTCATCCCATTGGCACCGTGGGACTCATTCGAACATCCCGCGAAATGGAAGATGGACGCTCCAATCTAGTTTTACATGGCGTCTCCCGAGTTCGCTTCTCAGCTTGGCCCGGTGGCAAAAAGTACCCCAACGCTCACATCATCCCCATGACGGTCGACCCTTTCCCGTCTGACGAAGGTCCTTTGATGGCCTCGAAACTTCGTGACAAAGTGAATGAAACTCTTTCTGGCTTACCTCCTGAGGTAAAAAGAGAGGTCAACCAAGTTCTCGAACGTGCCAGTGACGAACCAGCTATCCTCGTCGACGCAGTCGCCCAACAGTTTGTGCAAGATACCGAAATCCGGCTTCAAATCCTCAGTGAACCCTCCCTCGATGCCCGCTACGACCTTCTGCTACGCTATCTCACTATGATCCGAGATCATATTCAGAAAAACTAACGTCACCGCAAATTCTCCTCCAAAGTCAGCCTAGGATCCCTCTTTCCAAGCTGAGAAATTCCTAGCTTGCTGAAAACCAAGTTCAAATCCATAGTCCGCGCCTTTCCGAGACCCTATGCATTACTTTTCCTTCAACGAAAACTCCCTTCATGCCGAGCAAGTTTCTCTCCTCGAAGTTGCCGAACAACAGGGCACTCCGACTTTTGTCTACTCCGCCAACACCATCCGCGATCATTACCATCGACTCAACGAAGCCCTCGCTCCCATCGACCATGAAATCGCCTATGCCGTAAAGGCCAACTCCAATCTCGCAATTTTATCCCTCCTCAAGGAAGCAGGAGCCTCCTTCGACATCGTCTCCGGAGGTGAACTCTTTCGTGTCGTCAAAGCTGGAGGAGACCCTGCGAAATGCACTTTTGCAGGAGTCGGGAAAACTCGTGAAGAAATCGAATACGCCCTCGAACTCGGAATCCACGCCTTCAACGTCGAATCTGAAGCCGAACTCACCTTTATCAACAAGGTTGCCGGAGAAATGGGAAAAACAGCGCCAGTCTCCCTACGCATCAATCCCAATGTTGATGCCAAAACCCACAAATACATCTCAACAGGAAAATCCGAAAACAAATTCGGTATCGATTTCGACCTCATTCCCCAAGTCTTCGAACGGGCGTCCAAAATGGAACACCTCGTCCTCAAAGGACTTCAAATGCACATCGGCTCTCAACTCACCACCGTACAACCCTTCGAAGATGCCGTCGCCAAAGTGGCTCCTCTCGCAGCAGAACTCAAAGAAAAATACGCCATCGAATTCTTCTCCATCGGAGGAGGAATTGGCATCATCTACGATCAAGCCCTTGAGTCCGGAAGCCCCAAATGGTGGGAATCTCACCATGCCAGCGAAAAACCTCTCACCGCCGCCGAGTATGCCGAAAAACTCATCCCCATCCTCAAACCTCTCGGTCTCAAAATCCTTTTAGAACCAGGTCGCTACATCGTCGGGAATGCCGGAGTTCTCCTCACTCGTTGCCTTTACGAAAAAAAGGGAAAAGCCAAAACCTTCAAAATCGTAGACGCTGGAATGAACGACCTCATTCGTCCCGCCCTTTACGAAGGCCATCATGAAATCATCCCCCTCACTCAATCTGGCCCTGTCAACACCGTCAAAACCGACGTCGTAGGACCTGTTTGTGAAACTGGCGACTTCTTTTGCCAAGACCGAGAACTCCCCGACTTCGAAGAAGGCAGCCTCCTCGCACTCATGTCCTCTGGAGCCTACGGAGCCGTCATGGGATCCACCTACAACTCTCGCCCCCTACCTACTGAAATATTAGTAGATGGAAACCAAGTCACCGTCATTAGAAAACGCCAAACCTTCGATGACCTCCTCGCTCAAGAAATTTAAACGTCTCCTCACAAGCGCGAAGCCACTTTTTTCACATAAGCATTCATAGCCTCTTCAGCATCGCTGATTTGCTCGGCTAACTTTAACTGAGTGCGTGCTCGATCCAAGTTCTGACCTTCTCTTTTCACCCGAAAATACTGATCTCCATTCAGGTAGTCCGCAAGAAACCGAGTACTCAACTCCCAAGCAATCAATTTCCCTGAAAACGGCAATAGTGAAATCTCAAGATCAGAAAGCACCTCTCGAGTCGCCTCCAGATAACCTTCCACCAAGGCTTCAAAAATAGACATCCGCATCTGCACCTTGGAAAGATCACGTTCATCTTCCGCCGTCGGATTAGTTGAAGTCCGAATAAGATCCCCAAAATCATAGAGCGAAATCCCCGGCATCACCGTATCGAGATCGATCACACAAACCGCCGCGTCAGATTCAATATCAAAAAGAACATTATTAATTTTGGTATCATTGTGAGTCACTCGAATCGGCAACTTCCCCTCCTCAGTCAACTTGACAATTCGGTCCATCTCTCCCGACAAAGCTTCAATTCGTTCCAACTCAACGGCCACTTCAGAAACTCTTCCCATTTTATCCG
>CAZUEC010000380.1:0-2547 GCA_964618865.1 uncultured Roseibacillus sp.
GGGCTTGGCTGCAGGTTTGTCTTGAGCTTGGTTTGTGCTTCCCTCTTGGTTGTTGCTTTTGTCATTGGGTCCCTTTGAGCGGGCTCCGTTGACGATCATTTTACGGCCCATGAAGGGTTGGTCGTGGAGGACTTCGACCGCGCGTTCGGCTTCTTCGATGTTGCCCATGCTGACAAAGCCGTATCCGTTTGATTTGTGGGTGCGGCGATTGTAGACGAGTTCGACCTTACGAACGGCGCCGACTCCTTTGAAGAGTTCTTCGAGGTCGTATTCGGTGGCGTCATAGGAGAGGTTGCCGACGTAGAGACGGGGAGTTTCTACTTTGGTGGGAGTGGGAGGTTTTTTGCGTGGACGATTTTTTTGATCTCCTTTGCGTTCTTCTTTTTGGCTTTGGTTTTTGCCTTGATTGACACGACCTCCACCTGGTGCGCGTCCGGATTTTTGGGCGTTTTTGTTGTTCGGGTTTTGAGTGTTGTTTTGTCCTTTTTTCTTGTCGTTGTTTTCTTGAGAGGATGGGTCTTTATAAAGTCCGATGGCTTTGAGGCATTTTTGCCAAAAGGTGAGGGGCTTTTTGCGAGGTCGTCGGCTGCGAGGGGGTTGCAGTTCGTTGCGTTTCTGGCTGGGGCTTCCGCCGCCACCGCCGCCACTGCCACGGTTGTTATTGTTGTTTCGATTGCCTCCGTTGTTGTGGCCGCTGTTGTTGCGGTTTCGGTTGCGGTTGCGATTTCTGTTACCGCCATTACCGCCGTTACGGTTTCTATTGCGATTATTTTGATTTTGGTTTTGTTCAGACATTGTCTTGTTTTGGTTCGTTCGCTCGAACCGGAAGGATCGTCTGGGTATCAGTAAGGGAAGGCCTTCGGAATCGAATTCCCGCGAGTTTCCAATGCCTTTCAGGCGTTTTGGTTGCGGTTCTTTCGAAAGAGGGGACTTCAGAAAATCGACGTTGCTTCCGGCGAGCGGAGTTGGTGTGTGTCAGGTCCAGAAGGAGTGGTCTTGGCAGGGATTGTATTACGTTAAACCCTCTCGGTGCCGCAAATGTTCTAGGCGGTCGAGTCGACTTCTGGGGAGAAGAAATAGATAAGAAGTCGGATTTTGTCATCGTTCTGGGGTTGTTGACGGTGGGTAGGTTAATCGAAGTCTAGGAGGGTCGCAAGAGTGGATTCGGGTTGGAGGACTCTCATTTTCCTTGCGAAAGAGTGGTTTGAACCTTGCATTTGGGGAAATGAAACAATTGTGCTGTTCATTCATGAGTGGGTTGATGGTGATATTGCTTTGCCATTGTGTTGGTTCGGGCACCGGATTGGTGGGTGGAGCGGATTCTGGGGGGGAGGCATTTGTGGCGGTGGAGGCTCATTCGGGCAGAGTTGTGGGAAGTCACAATGCTTCTGCAGTTCGTCCAGTGGCGACGTTAGCTCAGGTGGCGACGGCGGTGGTGGTTTTTGATTGGTCGACGGCGACGGGTGGTAGTCTCGCGCAGCTGGCGATTGTGCCTCCTGATGTGGTGTCTCTTGCGGGGCCGAATCCGATGGGATTGGTGCCAGGCGATCAGATTGCTCTGAGAGATGCTTTGTATTCGATGTTGTTGGGTTCGGATACTGTTTCTGCTCAGACTGTTGCGGGTTTTGTGGGTCATCAGCTCCAACAGCAGCGTGGGGGGGGAGGTTCAATAACGGGAACTTTTGTTAAGGAGATGAATCGGTTGACGAGTGCTTTAGGAATGAGTCGAACTCGTTTTGTTAGCGCGCATGGGAGTGATGGGGGGACTTCAAGTGCGGAGGATATGGCGCGGTTGGCGATTTATGCGATGCGTCATCCGGGAATGTCTTTTTATACTAAGCAGAAGTCTCGGACGATTGGGTTTTCGCGTGGGGGGCGGGTGCAGAGTTTTCGAGTGGCCAATACCAATCAGTTGGTGGGGCAGCAAAAGATCAATGGTCTTAAGGCGGGGCAGGGCCAGACTTCTGGGCCTTGTCTGATTATTTCGGCGGAGCGGGATCCTTTGGTGGAAAAGCTGGCTGATGGTCGGGCGAGAATTACTCCTCGGCGTATGATTGCGGTGGTTCTCAATAGTGGGCAGCGCGAGGCGCGGGCTTTGGGGCTTTTAGGCTCTGGTTGGGCGACTTATGATCAGTTGCAATCTTTGGGGACGGCGGTGGGAAATCAACCGCAAGAAGTTCTTTCCGTTCCTAATCTTCAGTGATTTGATGCGTGTGCGAATGAAATTATTAAAAGAAGCCGTCTAAAAATGCGAATTGGAATTTTAAATAGTGGAGGCGATTGCCCAGGGTTGAATGCGGTGATTCATGGCGTGGTGGGAGCTGCTAGTGAGAGGGGATGGGAGACGGTCGGATTCCGAGATGGTTTCGAAGGTCTTTTGCCTCCGGGAGATTTCAAGTTTTTGAAGCGGGCTGATACTGCTGGGATTTTGAAGCAAGGGGGAACGATTTTAGGAACGACTAATAAGGGTAATTTTGCGGCGAAGATTGGGGCCGGTGATGTGGCTAAGGTTCCTGAAGAAATTATTGAGAGAGCGAAGAAGACTCT
>CAZUEC010000381.1:0-2540 GCA_964618865.1 uncultured Roseibacillus sp.
CTTGGAGTTGTTCAACATTTTCGGTGAGATCGCGGGAGGTCATCCCTTTGTGAAGTTGTTCGTGTCCGGCGAGTTCGTTGAACTCTTCGATGCGGGCTTTGACGTCGTGGCGAGTGATGCGTTCGCGGGCGTCGATGGCTTCGAGGTTGATTTGGTTTTTGACGGATTCGTAGGCATCGAGGGCTTCTTGAGGGATGTCGAGGCCAAGGTCTTTTTGGGCTCGGGCGACGGCGAGCCAAAGTTCGCGTTCGAGAAGGATGCGGCCTTTGGGGGACCAGATGTCTTTGAGAGAGGAGGAGGCGTAGCGTTCTGCGAGGACGTTTGGAATCATGTGAGCGAGGAGCTTGGACTGGATTTGCGAGGTTGAACAGGATTTCAGAGAAGGTTGACGGGGCTAAGGGGGGGTGGGGAGGAAAGGTGGTTTACGAATTCGACTTCACCCCAACGTAAGGGGAGGTGCATGTTGACGAGACCTTGAGGGCTCCAGACCCAATTGTCTTCGGGGTGTTGTTGTTCTTCGGGGTTGAGGGCGCCGCCGGAGAGGTCGGTGCCGTGAGGAGGGATGCGGACATAGTGCCCGTTTTCGATGGTGTGTTTCCACTGTACTCGAGAGAGGTTGACGCGCCAGCGATCTCCGGGCAGAGGGGGGCTGTTTCCGTGAAGGTGATATTGTTTGAGTTCGGTCCAGGGAAAGGAGAGGTGGGCTTCCCAACTTTGGTCTTCTTGGGTGGGGTCGTTGAGGGTGCCGTGGATGAGGACTTTTTTTTGTAGGCCTTTCATGTTGCAACCAAGAGTGGGCTTGCCGCCTTGGTGGTAGGGTTTGGGGAGGGAGAGTTCCCAGATGGTGCCGAGGGCATTCATTTCGAATTCGTAGTAGTTGAGTCCGTCGCAGTCGGGGTCGATGAAGACTTCGATGTCGTTGTCTTGAAAGATGATTTCGTTCTGTTCGGTGATGGTTCCCCAGATGTGGGGTTCTTCTAATTGGGCTCGAAGATGAAAAAATTGGTTGTCCCAAGCCATTTTGACCCGGGTTTGAAAGCGGGGGGAGAGGTGCTTTTGTCCGGTGATGTCGACGAAGTTTTGAGTCCAAGGAATATGGGACCAATCGCTTTCGGTTTGGATGCGTGGACACTGGTAGTGGCGGCGTTGGTCTTCCTTCCAGTGGTCAATAATGGTTGGTTTTTGGGAGATGAGGATTCTTCTAGGGTTTTCAAATCCTGAAAAACAGCACAAAACGGTGAATTGCGTCGGGGGTTGGTGACGTTATACTTGCAGCGTGGCGAAGGAATATCAGTGGGAAACGAGGGGCTATGAGGCTGACTCCGGAAGGGGTGGTGGTCTGGGCTTTGGTTTTGCGGTGTTGCTTTCGGTGATTGTGGGGATTTCGCTTTTTGGTGGTATTTTGCTGGGGGTGTCGGAATTGAAGATTTGGTTGGGAATTTTGGAGCCGATTGAAATTAAGAGTCAGGTTTTTAATCTGGAGCAGGTGGAGATTTCTTCGCAACCGCTTCCTGAGGAGGAGGAGGAGGTGGTGGTTCCGGAAGATGTTGATAGTTCGGATCTTTTGGCGGAAGTGGAAGAATTGATTCCTGAGTTGGATAATACGGAGTTGGATATTTCGCCGGATATTTTGCAACCAGAGGTGGAGTTGGAGGCGAGTATTCCGCTTGATGGGGGGGAGGAGTTTGGCGAGTTGTTAGAGCCGGTAGCGGCGCCGGAGGTGGATCATGTGTTGGAGCAGATTGGACGGACAGAGAATCTTTTCCAGGAAGCGGCGACAGGGCAGATTATGGTAGAGGAGGGTTCGGTGAAGGCGGATATTGTGGATCCTGATGAGTTGCTGAAAGATATTGCGAGTAAGGGGAGTGGAGGGCTTTCGGATGAGGGCTTGCCTTCAGGCTATGCTAGTATTGATGGTTTACTGGGGATGGCGACCGGTGAGCTGAGTCGGAGTCGAGCAGCTTTGCCGAGTGATTTACTCTTTGAGTATGATAGTGCGCAATTGCGGGAGACGGCGCGGTTAGGTTTGATGAAGTTGGCGATGTTAATTGATCGTAATCCGCAGATGTTTTGTATTCTTGAGGGGCATTCAGATTTGTTTGGGCAGTCGGGCTACAATTTAAATCTATCGCGTCAGCGAGGGCAGGCGGTGAGGGATTGGTTAACGGAGTCGATGAGATTAGATGGGAGTCGAATTGTGGTGCGAGGCTATGGGAGTACGCAGCCTAAAGTGTTGGAGGGGTCAATTGAAGAGCAAGCGGTGAATCGTCGAGTTGATATTTTGATGCGGAAGGATATCCCGCCTGAGGTTGTTTTGGAGGAGCCTGAAGTGGTGGAGCCGGAGGAGGTGGAGGTTCCTTTGCTTCCTGCGGAGAAGAAGCCGTTGAAGCCGTTGAAGGCTTTGAGGGTTGAGGATGAATCTGAGCCGGAGGTTCCCAGTGAGCCCAAGCCTTTGAAGCCGTTACGAGCGTTGCCTGTAGAGTGATGATTATACCAACTCACCAATCTTTCTGGTGGAATGGAATGCTTTTTGAGTTTTA
>CAZUEC010000382.1:0-2531 GCA_964618865.1 uncultured Roseibacillus sp.
ATTGCATTCTGTGGAGTTCACTTCATGGCCGAAACAGCCAAAATTCTGAATCCAAACAAAACAGTCATCCTCCCCGACAAAGACGCAGGATGCTCCCTCGAACAAGCGTGCCCTGCGGATCAATTAGAAGCCTATCTGACCAAACACGCGGACAAGAACTACTACGTCATCGCCTACATCAACTGTTCCGCCGGAGTAAAAGCTCTCTGTGATGTAATTTGCACCTCGGGAAACGCCCCTCTCATTGTCGAAAAAGCCCCCACCGATCGCCCCATCCTCTTTGTTCCCGACGCCAATCTTGGCCAATGGGTGATGGAGCAAACCGGTCGCAAGATGGACCTCTGGCAAGGCTCTTGCTACGTCCATGTCGAATTCACTCGCGATTCCATTCAAAAAATAAAAGACCAATATCCCGATGCTCTCGTCGTCGCCCATCCCGAATGCACACAAGCAGTTCGACTCCTAGCCGATGAAGTTTGCTCCACTGAAAAGATGATTAGCTACTGCCAACAGGCTCCTAGCAAAAACATCATCGTCGTCACCGAAGCAGGCATGCTCCACCGTCTTCAAAAAGAATGTCCCGACAAAAATCTCATCGCCGGCCCCACCGACCATTGTGCCTGCGCAGATTGTCGGTACATGAAAATGAATACCATCGAAAAGCTACACGCCTGCCTCGAAAACCTTTCCCCACAGGTCGAAATCCCTGAGAACACCAGAGCAAAAGCAGAAACCTCCCTGCTACGAATGCTCGAGCAATCCCGATAGACTCTTCCCACTATCCAAAAAGCTCCATCTCAACCTGCTTCGCCTCCACATCCACAACACCTTCCAATGATGGATCAGTGACCGAAATCCAATCCGTCACTTCAGCCTGAGAAGCCACACACACTTCAGTAAGTCCTACTCCCTCAAAAGCCTGACGCGCCACTTCTGCAGAGTTACAATCCTTACTTAAATGCCCGAGGACGACCCTCTCGAGTCCGTTGCCCTGAAGCTCTAGAGCCAGCTCACGAGCCTGATCATTGGAAAGATGCCCATGTCGAGAAGAGATTCGTTGCTTTAAAGACCAAGGCCGAACCTCATCATCCTCTAGCATCTGCTCACAATAATTCGCTTCTAACACCATTGCGGACACCCCTCGCAAACGTTCAACAAGTCGCGCATTCACATGGCCCAAATCCGTAACCACCGCCGCCACCTCTTCCCCACGACTCAGCTTAAACCCAACTGGATCCACCGCATCGTGTGGAATCGAAAAGCTCTCAACCCTCATTCCCGCACATTCAAATTCCTGACCTGCTGAAAACAGCTTCCATTGCCGCACTGAAGTAATCTTCTGGGCCAAGACCTCTTGGGTCAACGCGGTTGCGTAAACGGGAACCTCAAATTTGCGGGCAAAAACCTCCAAACCCTTCACATGATCTCCATGCTCATGTGTGATGAGAATCCCCACCAAATCCTCAGGCTCAATCCCACACTCTCGCATTCGCAACACCAATTGCTTAGCACTCAAACCAGCATCGACCAAAAGACATCCTTGCCCACTATCCAGCAGAGTTGCATTCCCTCCACTCCCACTGCCAAGAACTGCCAATCTCATCGCATTAAGAAAATAAGCCCATCCCCAAACAACCCTCAACCCAAGAACCCGTAATCCTTCCAAAAATCCACCAACCTTGAAATTCCAGTTGGAAAAAACGAGACTCAGCTTACAATCGGCTTATGGAAACCATTTGGGAATTTTTGCAGACTCCGTTTGCTTGGGGCCTTGCCATCGGCTTAGCTCTCACCTTTTTCACTTGGAAATCAGGAATAACAGGCAAAAGAACGCTCAAAAAAGAAAACAAACGCCTCACCAGCGAAATGCGAGAACTGGAGACTCATCTCAATACCCAACTCAAAATCAATGCCTCTGGAAACAACACCGTTCAAGAAAAAGTAAACCAGCTACAGGAGCAAAATGAGGCCCTTCGCGTCAATCTCGCAGCGCTGCAAAATAAGCCTGGCCGCAGTGAACTTCGCTCCCTCCACACCACCGAAACAGCCGTGCGACTCATGCGCGAGCAAGCTCCCGGATTCGCCTCCGCTTGGGAAGTCGCTCTTCGCCAAGCCGAAAACGAATACGAAGAAGCCTCTGGCGGCCTTCGCAAACTTGTCCGCAAAGTCATCGCTCTTCCAACCCCCATTGAATCCTCAGATTCTGATTTCAAAGGAGAAAACAACTAAACTTTATTCCAATCTCACTTTTATCTCAAAAGCTTTACCATTCATTAACTCAGAAAGTATCTTTTGAGAGCCGAAGAGGAGTAGCCTAACTTACTAAAAGTTCGTTTCGCAAAAAGTCTCATCTTGCGAGCAACAACCTCTCCGATCAAATCCATCCCCTTACTCGCTTTTCCCTCCTTTCTAGACCCTCTTGGGCATGGTCATCTATTCAGAATCGACTAACGGCGAATTATCTAGAGGCAATTCACCAACTTAGACCGTTTTCCAAAAGTTCGTTCGTTTATCGCCGAGAGAGAATTTCT
>CAZUEC010000383.1:0-2527 GCA_964618865.1 uncultured Roseibacillus sp.
TAGAAAATCAGACGTGAGGCGTAGGATTGCGATGGGTATCATCGGCCCCATTTTTCTGGGTGGGATTTGGCTTTTGATTGTGGGAAGCAATATTTGGCGGTTTGGCTATACTGATTATTCAAGGAGGTCGGATTGTGCCATTATCCTAGGAGCAGCAGTGTCAGGGGCTTTACCGTCTCCTGTTTTTGAGGAACGAATCAAGCACGGTATTTCTCTTTATGATAGTGGGAAGGTTTCGACTCTGATTTTCACTGGGGGGTATGGAGAGTCTCACTCTCATTCCGAGTGAGAGGTTGGAAAGCTCTACTCAATCTCGAAGGGGATACCGGCTTCTAATATTCTACTAGAAGAGGTATCGAAGACAACTTATCAGAATCTAGTGGAGGCACAGAAGCAGATGAATTTGAGGGGGTTGAGGACGGCGGTAATTGTCAGTGATCCGCTTCACCTCAAGAGGGCGCAGGTTATGGCGGATGAACTGGGAATGGATGCGGTGACTTCGCCTACTCCGACATCTCGGTATCGCTCGGTGAGTGCCAGACTGAGGTTTTTACTCCGTGAACTTTATTTTGTTCATCATTTTAGGTTTTTTGGAGCGTGAGGGAGTTTGTCTGGAGAGAACAACTCAGGTGAGCTAAGAGGTGGTTGTGTGGGAGGGTGGTTTTTTGGTTTATCGCAATTCTTTGCGACGGAGAACTTCTTTGACGGCTGCGTGGCAGTTAATGAGTCCATGGCCGGTTTCGTAGTCGATGCCTTTGGGGCCGACGTCGGTGGCGGTGGTGGTGACGATTTCTTGCAAATCCCAAGGGAGGAGATCTGGATCGGCTGACAGCATGAGGGAGATGGTGCCGCAGAACATGGGGCCGGCGTATGAGTTTCCGTTGAGAAATTTGGGGATTACTTTGCCGTTGGGAAGAAGGGCGGGGACTTCAAAATTAAAGGCGCATACTTCGGGCTTTTGGACGATGCCATCTTGATAGTGTTCGGTTTGCCATTCAACGGGGCCCACGCAGGAGAAGGTGGTTTTGCTGAGGTCGCGTTGTACTCCTGCGGCTGCGAAGACGGCGTTGGGGATGCTTTGGGGGATATTCATGAGGAAGGGGTGAGGGTCGTCTCGTTTTCGGTTGCCGGCTCCGGAGACGAAATAAACCCCACAGAAGGAGCCGTGCTCCATGACTTTGCGCCAGTGAGATTGGTATTCGCCAAAGTTGCGACGTGAGAAGCTCATGCTGTAGGTATCTGCACCTTGTTCGATAGCCCATTCGACGGAGCGTTCGATTCCTCCTTGATTGATAACGCCGGCCCAGCGGCTTAGGGGGGCGATGCCAAATTGGGGAGCGCCATTGGGGGAGCGGGCGCCGCTGGCAATGGTGGCGCAGTTGGTGCCGTGGAGGACGGAACGATCTTTGGGATCGCCTGAGTAGGGGCGGGTGTAAAGGGTGTCTGAGCGGAGGTCGAAGTTGTAACCATGGCTATCGTCGATGTAGCCATTGTGGTCGTCATCGATGCCATTGGAGGGAATTTCCTTGGGATTGCGATATACGGTTCGGAGAAGGTGATCAGAGAAGATGAAGTTTTTATCATGGATGACGTTGAGGGTGCCTTCGCCTGCGATGGCGAATTCTTTCCAGACGAGATCGGCTTTTAGTTTTTTGACGTACCAAGGAAGGTTTTCGAAAGAGGCCTTTTCGGGAGCGAGGAGGGGTGGTGATTTGGGTTGTTGAGGAAGAGGAGAGGGATGGTTTTTCTTTACGGGTTGAAAAAAGATTTTGCGCGCTCCGGGTATTTTTTTAAGAAGGGGAAGATTGGCTTGAGTAATGGAGCAGCTGAAACCGTTGACAATCCAATGACGATCGAGGTCGGTGATGGTTTTGTTTTTCAGTAATTCTGCGAGGGCGGGCTCGGCGTTGGCATGGGATTGTTGGCTTTGTGTTTTGAGGGCGTGAATCACTTGGGTTCGCAGTTTCCGACGTCCGGTGTTGGCGAATTCGCGGGCGCGGCGTTGGTAGGCTTTTCCGTCTCCGAGCCATTGCTTCTCGAACCAGACGGTAACGCGGAGGGGGGAGGTTTGATTTTTGGGAGTGTGATTGAGGGAAGATATCCAGACTTCATCATTGGAAAGGGTTTCCATGATAAGGGTTTTGGAGGTGGTTTGCGCGTTTAGCGTGGTTAGGGTCAGAAGGAGTGTTGTGATGAGGGGCTGGATTAGAAAAGGGCATTTGATGGTCATGGGGTGTGAAATGGATATAATTCGTGATGGCTAGTGGAAAGAGGTAAGATTGATTTTGTTAGGCTGTTAGACTGTTAGGAAACTTGAAGCTGAAGAGGAGACTTTGAAAGGGAAAGGAAATTTCAGATGGAAATATTATCAGTAAAACCAAACGTTATAACTTTAAATTAATTAATGTTTAAGCAAAAATAAGTATCGGTATTTTTTTTGAATAGTTATTTGCAATATCGAAAAGTGTGCTACTAAAACTGCTGTGGATAAGCGCAAGTTTTTTATTGGATGTGTGATTTTGGGGGG
>CAZUEC010000384.1:0-2520 GCA_964618865.1 uncultured Roseibacillus sp.
ATAAATCTCTGGAGGTGATTCGTGAAAAGGGGAGGTTGGGGTGATGTTTTGTTTTCGGGTCATAGGCCCAAGCTCCGCCTATGAGAAAGACTCCGGCGGGAGAGCGTCGATCTCCTTCTTTTTTTAATTGAGTGCCGGAGGAGAGGGGATGAATGCCTCGCCCCCAAGCAAGGCCATTTTGCCCTAACCGACCTTTCCATGGTCGTGCTACAAAGTGCCATGCGCCTTGAGGATCTTTTTCGTAATATTGCAAGGTGACATGAGACGAGTTCCAACCACTCGCGATACCAACGACGGCTTGAGTGGTGTGTGGAGAAAGAGTGAACTCCGATGCCAAGAGGGGAAGAGTGGTGAGAAGGAGGAGGAGAATCTTCATCAGACGAGCTTGATTTTTTCTCATGTTTTAGACAGCGGAATTTACGATTTATTCAAATCAAAGGTTGATTGTTTTTCTTGGAGAAGGACTTCAAAAGCGCTTCCTGCTCCTTCAAGATCGGTGAGATAGTGGTCAGCTTTGGTATTTTGGGTGAATGGTAATAAAAATTCGCGTTGAGATTTGTGAAAGTGAGTTTCGAGTCCGAATTCCTTTCCCCACAGGATTAAGTCCTTAAAATGGACATCAGCGGTAAGGTCGGTATGACCGGCATTCTGATAGAGACTCGAGCCGGTGAGTCGTTCGTGTTGAAAGTAACCTCGAAGGGTGCCGGAGCGGGGTCTGGGTGCGGTTGCTACATAGTCGATAGTGAGAAGTTGGCCTTGGAAGTGTGAAGTCCACTTTGCGAGCCAGTGACGGTAACTTTCATGGATTTCGATTCGATGTCCTTTGGGATAGTTTTCCTCAAAAAGACTTGAAGAGGGTTGTTCTTGCAGGGGCTGAAATTGCTCACTCAATTGAGGCTGCGAACCGGTTAAGAAAAGCTCGCTCCATTCTTGTTCTTCTTTTCGAAAAATTCGGACTGGGAAAGCGTCGACTAATTCATTGCTATAGACAAAAGCAGGTTCAGAAGCTGCTTCTAACGCGGATTGGATGGTGGAGTGGGTGAAAGCCTGAGGGAGAGCTTGTTTTTGAAATTTTTGAAGAGGGAGAGAAACTTCAACTAAATGGAGTTTTGTTTTTCGTCTCTTTAAAAAAGAGAGTTCGCGCCAAATTGCGCGTGTCAATGTTCCGGTTCCGGGGCCGACTTCGATGAGGTGATGAAAGCCAGATTGATTGAAATGATGAGCAATGGCTTTAGCTAAGGTAGAGGAAAGTTGGGGAGTGGTGGTGAAGTCTCCGCGTGGGCCTACCGAAGAGATGCGAGAGGAGTAATACCCTTTCTGGGGATGGTAGAGCGCGACTTCCATGAAACGGTCAAAACGGGTCATGAAGTGAAAGCGGTTTTTGAAAGGCTACAGTTGAGTGTTTTTCCCAATTTCCTGACAGGCTTTTAAATCAAGTTTCCCTGAAGCCAAGGTTGGGATTTCTGGCACTGGGATGATAATCTTGGGGCACCAGAGGGAGGGAAGTCCGGCGTCTAAGAGTTTGTATCGAAGGTCGATAACATCTTGCTCTAGCATGTCGCTGCCAACGGTAGAGAGAATGCCGATGACTTCTCCTTTTGCGCGATCGGGAACACTGACGACGGCGACTCTACGGACGTCTTCTTTCTCAAATCCAAGGGCTTTCGCGACGGCGTCCTCAACGACTTCGTGAGGAACCATTTCTCCTCCAATTTTTGAGAAACGAGACATTCTTCCTTCAATATGAAGGAATCCATCGTCATCAAATCGAGCGACATCGTTGGTTTTGAACCAGCCGTCTTCAAAGACTTTGGCAGTCAAGTCATCTCGATTGAGATAGCCTTGGAAGATATTAGAACCACGTAGCCAGAGAACTCCTGAATCAGATAATGGGATTGGTTTTTCGGTGGCGGCATCCGTGATTCTGGCGGCAATTCCGGGGAGAAGGTGTCCGACTGTGCCGCTGCGACTCCCTGCTATTTCAGGTAATTGCATGGGGTTTTCTAATGGCGGTAAGTTGACGTTAGTGGCGGGAGAGGTTTCGGTGAGACCGTATCCTTCGAGGGGACGTATACCGAATTTCTCTTCGAAGGAATCGGCTAATGAATCGGGAAGTTTTTCTGCGCCTGTGATGATATGCTTCAGAGGAGCTAGCTGTTCTGGTTTGATGCGTTTGAGATAACCACGGAGGAAAGTGGGGGTTGTTAGAAATAGGAGGATTTTATTCTCATGAATCAATTCGGCGAGCCTTTTGGTTTCTAACGGAGAGGAGTAGGTGACAAGATCGAGGCCTTCAATGATGGGATACCACATTGTAGCGGTGCAACCAAAGGAGTGGAAGAGAGGAAGGCATCCGAGAACTCTAGAGCCAGTAGGAAGGCTAATCCGGCTCGAGAATTGGCAGACATTCGCCAATAAGTTGCGATGAGAGAGGGGGACTCCTTTAGGCTCGCCAGATGAGCCAGAGGTGAAGAGGAGGACTGCTTCTTCGTCGCCGTTGGTGTTGCCGAGTCCGAGCAG
>CAZUEC010000385.1:0-2519 GCA_964618865.1 uncultured Roseibacillus sp.
AAGAAATTCTCTCTCGGCGATAAACGAACGAACTTTTGGAAAACGGTCTAAGTCATTTTTCAGGAGAGATGATGGTGGTTTTTTTCGTGTTTCTGGTTTGTTGAAAAATTGTGGGGAGGTTATTGTGGAGGGGGTTATTCGTTTTGATATGTGGTGGGGTCGGTTAGGTTTGCTAAGTGAAAAGCTTCTTTTCGTTCAACGCAGGTTCCGCATTTTCCGCAGTGTTTTTCCTGGCCTTTGTAGCAGGACCAGGTGTGAGTGAAGTCGACGCCTAGTTGAGCTCCTTTGGCGGCGATGTCTTCTTTGCGGAGGTGGACGAAAGGGCGGAGGACTTTTAAGTGAGCGTAGGTTCCGGCTTCGATTGCTTGGGAGATGGGTGCTAGGAATTCTTCTCGACAGTCGGGATAGATGGCGTGGTCGCCTGAGTGGGCGGCGATGATGAGGGCTTCTGCTCCTACGCTTTCGGCGAAGCCGGCTGCGATGGAGAGAAGGATGCCATTGCGAAAAGGGACGACGGTGCTTTTCATATTCTCTTTCTCGTAATGTCCTTCTGGAATGTCACCGCCGGATTGAAGGAGATCACTTTGGAAGAGTTGGTCCATGAAAGTGAGGTCGATCGTTTGAAAGGGGACCTGTGCTTGTTCGGCTTGCCAGGCTGCCATGGGGAGTTCTTTGGCGTTGTGCTTGGAGGCGTAGTTGACTCCGAGGCAGGAGACGATTTCATGACCTTGGTGGAGGGTGTGCCAGAGGGCGACGGTGGAGTCCATTCCACCAGAAAGGAGAAGCACGGTCTTCATGTTAGGAGGTTGCGAGTTAGGGGATGATCTTGCCAGAAATTAAGAAAAATCGTGAGCGTCGATATCGGTGACGAGGATGACGTCTTCGGGAATGGGGAGTTTAGCAAGGATGTTGTGAATGTGGGAGGTGAGGGTCCGAGGGTTGCGGTGGCGGAGTAGGAGTTGAAAACGGTGGAGGTCATGGGCGCGGACGATGGGGTTGGGGTTGGGGAGTCCAATTTCGAGTCCTGGGGGTGGATTTTCGGAGAGTCGACGGTGGATGGTTTGAAGGGTGAATTCGGCTCGTTTTTCGTGGCGGCTGCGAGTGGAGAGGAGGGCGAGGTGGCTGAAGGGGGGGAAGTGGTATTTTTCTCGGAACTCTAGTTCTTGTTCGACGAAGCCTTCGAAGTCGTGGTGGCGGGCGAATTGAATAGAGGGGCTGTGAGGGACGAAGGTTTGAATGAAGACTTCGCCTTCCATCTCGCCTCGGCCTGCTCGCCCAGCGACTTGGGTGAGGAGGGAGAAGGTGCGTTCTCCGGCGCGGAAGTCGGGGGCATTGAGGGAGAGGTCGGCATTGAGGACGCCGACGAGAGTGACGTTTGGGAAGTCGAGTCCTTTGGCGATCATTTGAGTTCCTAGTAGGATGTCGATTTTACGTGCTTTGAATTCGGAGAGGGTGCGTTTGAGGACGTGTTTTTTGCGAACGGTATCGCCATCGAGTCGGGCGAGGCGTGCTTTGGGGAAAACTTTGCGTAGGATTTCTTCTACTTTTTCGGTGCCATATCCTTGTAGTCGGATGGCAGGGTCTTGGCACTTTGGGCAGGTCCGAGGGACGATGGCTTGGTAGCCGCAGAGGTGACAGATGAGGCGTTCTTCGGCGCGATGATAGGTGGTGGGGATGGAGCAGTGAGCGCATTCGCAGGTGTGACCACAGGTGGGGCAGGTGAGAGAGCGAGCGAAGCCACGGCGGTTGAGGAAGAGGATGATTTGGTCTCCGGCGGCGAGTTTTTGATCGATGGCGTGGCGTAGTCTTTGGGAGAGAATGGGAGGGCCGCCTTTTTTTGGTTCATTGCGCATATCGACGATGCGGACGAGGGGGAGGGCTTGACCGTCAGCGCGTTTGGTGAGGGTGCTGAGTTGGTATTTTTTTTTGAAGGAAGAGTTGAAATAGCTTTCTACGGAGGGGGTGGCGGAGCCGAGGACGATGGTGGCTTCTTCTAGATGAGCGCGGACGACGGCGAGGTCACGGCCGTGATATTTGGGAGGGTTTTCTTGTTTGTAAGTGGTTTCATGTTCTTCGTCGACGAGGATGAGTCCTAGGTTGGGAAGGGGGGCGAAGATGGCGGAACGGGCACCAATTACTACGCGAGCGGTTCCTTTGCGAATGCGGTGCCATTCGTCGAAGCGTTCTCCTTGCGAGAGGGTGGAATGGAGGATGGCGACGAGTTCGGGGGTTTCATTGAAGCGTGATTTGAAGCGTTGGACGGTTTGAGGGGTGAGGGAGATTTCGGGGAGAAGGACGATGACGGTTTTTCCTGCTTCGAGGGCGGCTTGGGTGGCTTGGAGGTAGACTTCGGTTTTTCCGGATCCGGTGATGCCGTGGAGGAGGATGGGTTTGGGAGGGGGTGAGTTTTTCGATTTGAAATTTTCGGTAATTTCTTGCAGGGCAACGGCTTGTTCGGGGTTGAGTTTTTTCTCGGGGTCGGGGAGGAATGTTTCGTCTCCTTCGGGGTCGCGTTGGAT
>CAZUEC010000386.1:0-2518 GCA_964618865.1 uncultured Roseibacillus sp.
GTTTTGGCTAGGTTCTTATCTTGAAGAAGATGAGTGAGGGAGATGAAGGTCTCTGTGTCTAAGGGTTGATTGCCGCGTAGTTCCCATAAATTCACAAAGATTTCGGAGGAGTCAGCACTGCTGAGAGCTTGTGAGGCCCACATGAGGTTGCTGAGGGGGAAGAGGAGAGCTTCTTTTGTTTGAAGAAATTTTTTGAGAGTCGTGGGATAGCTTTCGAGAGCTTTACGGGCGAGGTAGCGTTCGAAGTTTTGTTCATAAGGCCCTCCTAATTCGTCACTGGAGGCGGCTGTTTTGCATGCTGAGACTAGTAATTTAACTAAGGCGAGATCTTCGATTTGTACTTCTTCTAAGGTGCGCAGTGTTTGGGAGCGAACTAAGCAATGTGGATCATTGAGAAGAGGTTCTAAGAGTTTGGCAATTTGTGAGGCTGAAAGTTTGTAGCTGGCAAGGGAGCGAATGGCTTCGCGACGGATATTATGATCGGAGTCTTGGAGGAGTTGGCGGAGAACGGGTTCATTAAATTGGTTTAAGCTTTCGAGAGACCAAATGGCGTGGACTCGAGTTGCGATGGTGTTGTTTGGATCGAGTGCGATTTTTTGGATGTCGGGAAGGAGGCTCTTGGCTTGACGGTCGGCAATTTGATGCCAAGCGGCGCGTTTTTCCCAACGGCTAGAACCTTTGAGGTGTTGGACTAGGTCGGCTTCTTGTGCGGTGATGAGATTTGGAATTGGAGCCGGTTTTTGATTTTTGTGTCGAATTCTCCAGATTCGGCCATGTGATTTGTCGCGACTCGGATCGGTGCGAGCAATTTCATTGTGGGAGACGACTTTATTATACCAGTCGGCAATGTAGAGACAGCCATCGGGTCCGAATTCGATATTTACGGGTCGAAACCAATCATCATCGGATTTGAGGAGGTCTTTCATCAGTGTTCCAGTGATATTTCCGGAGGCATCACGATCCACTTTGACGGTGTTGATGGTGTTGGTGATGGGGTTGGCAAGGAAGGCGACATCGCGCCACTCTTCGGGAAGAGCGTGGTTGTCGTCGCTGAAGGCTAGGCCTGAAATTCCGGTCCCTCCTACGCGAAATGGGTGGACGACTGGGACCATGGGCTGATAGCTCCGCAATTTATCATTACCGATACCGAGGAAGCCGGTGCCGGGTTCCATGGGGACAACGGAATGGCTTTTGTCATTGGCTTCGCTGCCATACCACTGACCATCGCCGCGAAGTTGAAAGCCCCAGACATTGTTGAGGCCACTGCTGACGAGTTCGATTTTTTTCCCATCGAGAGAGAAACGGGCAATTTTGCTGTAATCGATGTCTTGTTCAGCTCCTGAAGCGACTGCTTTGACTGTGCCTAGGTTCATGGCGCCATGAGAGAAGTGAACCCAACCGCCAGGGCCGCGCACGAGGGTGTGGGACATGGTATGGCTGTCGATGAAGCTGAATCCGGTGAGGACGGTGTTTTGTTTTTCGTATTGGCCGTCGCCATCGGTGTCTTCCATGTAGAGCATTTCGGAGCCGTGGGCGATGTAGACTCCGTTTTTGTATGGGAGAATGCTTTGCGGCATAGTGAGTCCTTGAACTACGGTGGGAACTTGTCCGGTGACGGGTTTGGTGGGGTCGTCGATGAGTAAAACACGGTCGGTTCCTTTTTGCTCTCGTTTGTAGAGTGCACTGAGTCGTTTGTATTCTGGACTGTTAAGGAGTTTTGATTTTGGTTTTCGAAGTTCTGCTCGAATGAAACGATTGGCTTTATTGCCAAAGGGGTCGAGGGGGTACATTTCTGCGGTTTGAGTCCAGAGACGACCGGCATCATCAAAGGTGAGGTCGATGGGGTTGATGATGCCGTTTTCTTCGGAGGCGACGAGCTCGATGATGAAGCCTTCAGGGAGTGAGAAGGACGCGAGTTCTTTTTGAGGAGAGTAGGCTTCGGTTCGTTTTGAGTGAGTAATGCGAATGGCGTCTTTGTCTTGTTCATAGGCTAGAACGGGAGTTGAGGTGGCAGCCAAGAGTGCAAGAATAATAGCGGTAACTGGTTTCATAGGGATGAGTGTCATTACGGGAGAATAATGTCTGTTAGATGGACCAAGGTTTTCTCGGTTCAACAAAAGAGAAAGGTGATTTTGCATTATCGATTTAATTTACGGCGAAAAACTAAGAGTTGTAAAATGGAATGGGAGGGGAGAGGAGGGACTGATTGTGTGACGAGTTCGATAGAGGGGGTAGGTTTAGATAAACCACATGGGTTCTTCATCAGGGTTGGCTAGTTGTTCGAGGCTGGTGTTTTGGAATGTGTCAGCAAGGGATTGAGTGACTGTTTGCCAAATTTTTTGAAGAGCGGGGCCTGATTCACCTTCTCCGTTTTCGGGGGATTCGAGGAGCTGGGGATCGACGGCTTCTATGATATTGGCAAGGGTGATTTGGGAGGGGTCACTGGTCAGGAGGTAACCTCCATTTTTTCCCCGTTTGGAGATGACGAGATTGGCTTGTTTCAGGTCAGAGAGGATTT
>CAZUEC010000387.1:0-2516 GCA_964618865.1 uncultured Roseibacillus sp.
TTCGGGGGGGAGGCTTTTCCCTTTGTCGCGAGCGGATTCGACGCGATACATGTCGATGTTGGAAGTGATCCAATCGACGAGGAGGGGAAAGCCGAGGGCAGGAGAGGTGGGAAAGGCCCAAGAGTGAGGGTTGGTGCCGAGGGTGGGGCGGTTTCCTCCCAGAGGGGCGACTTCGGCTAAGGGTGAAGTGGCGTGGGTGTAGGCAATGAAGCCACGTTCGGCGGCGGCCATGACGTAGCCAGCTCCCCAGAGGTAGGGGGAGGCGTTGTCGACTGCGATTTGGCCTACTCCGAATTGGTTGGCGAGTTCGACGGCTCGATCGACGGCTTTGAAGGCGACTGCGGGTCCGAATTTTTTGTTGGCATTCCATGTTTCGGAGGAAGGGAATCGGGATGGAATGACTTCGACTTCGGCCCCGGGGACACAGCCTCCAGTCTTCGAGCCAAAGTAGTGATCGTTGAAAAGTGCGCGAAGGGCGATGTGGGGTCGCACTCCGTGACGAGCCGCTTCGGCACAGAGATAGGTTCCAGGGGCGACCTCATCCGCTTTGAAGCCACGCTTTAAAAAGGCTGAGGCGACTAAGGCGTCATGGTCTTTGCGGGAGACGGCTAGAAAATCGGACATAATGGTCTTGGAGTAGGAAAGACCTTCAACTCCAGAAACGGAAGTGTGATCTTTGGCAAAGTGTCAGCAAAGAGTGTCAGGTTGTTTATGTTTCGTCAGTTTTTTTGGAGTCGTTGGAATTGAGAGCTGGAAAACGAGCAAAGAGGAGGGAGTCTAGCCAGCCGCGATCGGGGTGATAAAAGAATTTTCGGGTGAGTCCTTCTTTTTCGAATCCTGCTTTTTTCAAGACGGCTTGGCTGATGTGGTTTTTGGAGTCGCACATCGCGAATAATTTTTCGAGGCCCCAGTTATTCAGTAGGAAATGGCTCAGTTCATTCACTGATTCGGTGGCGTAGCCATTTCCTTGGTGTTGGTGAGCAAGCATGAATCCCATGGAGGCGCTTAGGGAGGGGATGTTGAATTGAAGGCTGATGGTGCCGAGGATTTCTTGATTTTTGGATTCTTCTGTTACCCAGAGTAAGGTTTGGGATTTCCAAAAGCCTTTCGGAAAGAGGGATTTTTTGATGAGTTTTTTGGTTTCTCGTTGGTTCAGAGGGGGTGAGATTTCGAAATCGTAGTTGCGGGTATCGGAATGGATGGTGTGTATGGCTTGTTGGTCCTTGCGTTGGGCTAATCGGAGGTTGAGACGGGGAGTGGAGAGGGAGAGGGGGACGGGGATTGAGAGTTGGTGGTGCTCAGGAGGGACGATTTCTAAGCGTTTGCAAAATGGGCAGGGGACGATTTTTCCAATCCAAAAGGGGCTGGAAAGGAGTTCGTGGCCGCAGTGGCAAGTGAAGGGATGGTTTTGTTCCTCCAAAATCTCTTGAGGGTCGGGTGTTGTGTGACCGTGGATGAAGAGTCTTGCAGGGTCAATGTCATCTATTGCAAAGGAAGGAGAGGGGAGGGGGATTCGTCATTTTTGGGGTTTGGAGAGGCGGTGTAGTCTTATTTTGGTCGTTCTAGACTGATCGTAGGGTTGACGAGAAGGGTTCTTGGGGTAAGGAAAGCTGCGTGAACGAAGAACTGGAAGAGGCTGCTGTTGGCGAGGAGATCGATCCTGCTCAGAAAACAGCTCTGGAACCAAAAGGTGGAGAGGGATCTCAGACGGAAGCCCAGACGGAAGCGCAAGGGGCTGCTGAGGTGGTGGAAGAAGAAAAGGACCCGATCGCATTTTTGGAAGCGGAGGTGCAGAAGTATAAAGATGAGTCTCTGCGCCGGGCTGCGGAAATGGACAATTATCGCAAGCGCATGGCTAAGGAGTTGGAGCAAAGTCGTAAGTTTTCGAATCAAGGTTTGCTGATGGAGCTGTTGCCGGTTTTTGATAATTTCGGAATGGGAATGCAGATGGCGGAGAAGGAGCAGGGTTCGATGCTTTTCCAAGGAATGTCGATGGTGCAAGGTCAGTTAGGCGAATTTTTCTCTAGTCAAGGAGTCAAGGTGGTGGAGGTGGAAGCTGGGAGTGACTTTGATCCGAACTTCCATGAGGCGGTTAGTCAGGAGGTGACGACTGAGGTTGAACCGGGCAAGATTCTTCGTGTGGTTAGAAAGGGCTACTTGATTGGTGATCGTTTGTTGCGTCCCGCTAATGTGATTGTGGCGAAAGTTGAGGACGGTGAAGATGAGAAAGCTGTAATCGAGGAGGAAAAGTAAATGGCTGAACGCGACTATTATGAGATACTAGGAGTTTCGAAAGGAGCTTCGGCAAGCGAGATTAAAAAGTCTTATCGCAAGATGGCGATGAAGTTTCACCCGGATCAGAATCCGGATGATCCTCAGGCGGAAGAAAAATTTAAAGAGTTGGGGGAAGCTTATCAGGTTCTGAGTGATGAGGATAAGAAGGCGGCCTATGATCGATACGGACATGCGGCCTTCAAGCAAGGAGGCATGGGCGGCGGAGGCGGTGGCTTCGGAGG
>CAZUEC010000388.1:0-2501 GCA_964618865.1 uncultured Roseibacillus sp.
GAGGTGAGTGAGGGGGGGGCTTCGGCATTTACGCTGGCTTCGGCTTCGACTTTGAACTCTGTTACGACTCCGGCTTTGAAGAGTGCGAGGCAAGGAAGCGGGTTGGGATTATTACTTTGGGGTTCGCTGGCGGCGTTGGCGCTTGTGGGGGGAGTTGGGGCTTGGTTTATGATGCAGAAAGGGGGAGAGGAGTCGAAGGAGGATGTGATTCTTGCCAATGATCAGACGGAGGAGAAGGCTGCAAAGGGGGAGGATGGGCCAGAAGAAGAGGTGATAGAAGAGGTGATAGAAGTGGAGGGGGGCGAAGAAGGCACGGTGGCTTCTGCTGCTGTTCGTTCTCCGAAGTTAGGAGGAGCTTCGTCGGATGAGAACGAAAGGTTGGAGGAGATGGTTAGAAAGGCGGAGGAGGCTCTTCAAGAGGGTGAGACGAATACGAGGAAGGCGGATACGAGAGAGTTTGTTCTTGAGGAAAAAGAGATTGAGGGGGAAGTGGATTTGTTTGGTGATGATGAGCCGAAGGAGGAGTCTGAAGTGGTGAAGGAGTCAGGCTCTCTGGAAGGCGAAGATGTGATTCCAGTTCTGCTCGCATCGGAGGGAGTTCAAAGGCTTAAAGAATTCCAGGATGAGCAGGTTGTTTTGGAGGGGGTGGTTGAGAGGGTTTCGAAGAGTGGATCTGGGATTCATTGGTATTTGGAATTTAATCGAGGAACTCCGGATTTTTTGATGGTGGTCTTTAAGCAGAGGGAGGATCCATTAGCTGGCGATTATTCTGAATGGGAAACTTTGCAGGATAAGAAGGTGCGGGTGGAAGGGAGGTCGATGACTTTTACTCGAGGGGGAAAGAGGCAGGTGGTGCATATTATTGAACGCAATAAGTTAGAAGTTTTAGCAGATATGAAGGTGCGTTCGGTGTCTGAGTTAGCTTCTTTCTTTCAAGATGGGAATTTGGGGGCGGAAGTGGTGACGGAGGGAACTTTGTCAGGGTTGAGTGGAGATGGGAAGATGGGGTTTTTGGCGTTTGAAGAGGTTTCTGAAGTGCAAGCTTACTTTCTGTTGGGGAGTGATTTTGGGAAAAGCGCTGATTTTCGGAATCGGTTGAAGGAGTATAAGGGGAAGAAGGTTCGGATTACTGGTCGTTTGCGACAAGATTCGCGGACGAGAGTGAAAGTGGCAGTTGAAATCGAGCAGGCGGTCAATGTGGAGTTGGTGGAGTAGGCCTTGGTTGCTAAGGCGGTTGGCTTGCTGCGAGTGATAAGGTTCGCGTTGAGACTCTGAGGATGAGGCTCTGGATGGGTGGGGCGAGCTGAAATACTCAAGGGTATTTCACTCGCAGTTTATTTGGAAAAGGGTCTAAAAGGGTCTTAAAGGATGGCGCCGGGGGTGTAGGCGCTGGCTTGGGGGTGTTTTTGTTGGATTTTCTCGACGGTTGTGAGGAAGTTTTGAATTTGGGTGGGAGCGTTGCCTGTGTTGGTTTTGTTGGCTTCGAGAAGTGCTTCTAAGGTAGAAAGGTCGAGGGGGAGGCGGTCGTCGTTGGCGAGTCTTTGAAGCAGGTCGTTTTCGCGTAGAGAGCCACCTCGTAGATCGGCGACGGTGGCAAGGGCGTGTTCTTTGATGACGTGGTGAGCAGTCTCGCGTCCGACTCCGGCTTTGACGGCGGCCATCATGATGGTGGTGGTGAGTAGGAAGGGAAGGTAGTGTTCGGTTTCTTTGGCGATGACGGCGGGGTAGGTTTCCATTTGGTCAAGGACGGTCAGAAGGGTTTCGAACAAGCCGTCGCAGGCAAAAAAGGCATCGGGAAGCATGACGCGGCGGACGACAGAGCAGGAGACATCTCCTTCATTCCACTGGTCACCAGTAAGAGAGGAGGCCATGGTTAAGTGACCTTTTAAGATGGCATGGAAGCCGTTGATGCGTTCGCAGGAGCGAGAGTTCATTTTGTGTGGCATGGCGGAGGAGCCGGTTTGTCCAGGGGCGAAGCCTTCGGATGCTGTTTCGTGGCCTGCCATGAGGCGGAGAGTTTTGGCGAAGGAGGAGGGGCTGCTGCTAAGTTCGACAAGGGAGGAGACCACTGCGAAGTCGAGGGAGCGAGGGTAGACTTGACCGACGTTTTCCCAGACATCAGGGATGCCAAGGTGGGAGGCGAGGCTTTTTTCTAAGGCTGTGATTTTGGTGGAGTCGCCATCGAAGAGGGAGAGTTGGTCGAGTTGGGTGCCGACGGCTCCTTTGAGTCCGCGTACGCAATAGCTAGCGAGAAGGTGTTCGAAGTGGGTGAAGGCGGCGGTAAGTTCTTCGCCAAACATGGCGAGGCGTTTGCCGAAGGTGGTGGTTTGTGCTGCGACATTGTGGGTCCGAGCAGTGAGGACGAGTGCTTGGTGTTCGGCTGCAAGCTTGGCTAGACGAGCGAGGGCGGCGACCGTTTTGTCACGGATGAGAAGCAGGGAGCGGTAGACTTGGAGTTGTTCAACATTTTCGGTGAGATCGCGGGAGGTCATCCCTTTGTG